>JAYUQN010000402.1:0-4358 GCA_043756725.1 Saprospiraceae bacterium | reverse complement strand
CGAGGGCGCGGTCGACGACTTTGAGTTCGCCGGTGACCAGAATCTGCGTGCGCAGTTCCTCCGCTAAGAACTGTCCGATCGGTGTGACGATGCCTTTGCTATCTGTAAAATCCAACACCGCCAGCCGGGTCTTCTTCGTGCAATGCAAATTCTTTTACTATGGGATTTATAAAGCGTCTTAAAATTTTCAAGCTTTTCAAGCGTAATGATGCGTTTTGCATAAAATTCTTCTAAAGTAGAAGCATTTACAAGCCAATTATTAGGCATCACATCCTTTTTCAGTACAGGTATGCCCATTTCAATATCGGCTTGTGCCGCTACAAACATCGGATAATTTGAAACGCCTTGCAATCTTATGGTTTCGGCGGCTTCGTGTAGAATCAAACTATAAGGTTTGAATAGCTTTTCTAATATCTTTAAAGCACTGTTGTTGTTTGTCTTCACCTTTTTTTTATTTTTAGCTTGCAAATTAACAACAGTTTTTTCTTTTTTTTCTGCACTTTAGATAAAAAAAAAGCGTCAATGCTATTAGTAACATTGATGCTTCATCATAAGGACACAATTTTTATCTATAAAATCTTTTCAAATATACGAAGAATTGTAGTAGGTGTCAATACCCTAAAAATAGTATCAATAGCTTATAATCCATAAATTTCAAAATAATTGAATATTATTTTGAAATATTTGTAATTATTTAGCAGTAGCCACTAATTGACGTGGTTCCTGCACGTATTTTATAGAAAATTAATTTTTCAATTCCGTAATTACTCACGGGCGTAATCATTATCTTTGCAACAATATGGAAAATACCAGAATCATAACGCAAAAAGCACAGTTCGACCTCATCGTTGAGCGGCTTTGTTACCAACTTATCGAAGACTATAATGACTTTGAAAACACCTGCATTGTTGGTATTCAAACAGGTGGCGTGCAATTAGCAGAGCGTATTATAGAAAAATTAACGGATATACTGAGGGGGTGCATTGTGCCACTCGGCAAGTTGGATATTACCTTTTACCGTGACGATTTTCGCACCAGTAAAAAACCGCTCGCTGCCCAAGAAAACGATATGCCTTTCATCATTGAAAACCTAAAAGTCATTTTGGTTGATGATGTACTCTACACAGGCAGGTCTGTTCAATCCGCTATGACTGCCTTAAACCACTATGGGCGACCCCATTCTGTTAAATTATTAGTACTGGTAGATAGACGTTTTCACCGTCAAGTTCCTGTTCATGCCGATTATATAGGTGTCTCCATTGATTCGCTGGATGAGGCGTATGTGCATGTGGAGTGGGGTAAAAATGAGAAAAATACTATCCCGCCCAGTCACGCAGAGCGTGATGGTGCGAGTCGCACTCATCGGGATGACGATGGAAGCGTTAAGGGGGGGGATAAAATTGTTTTAACGAATAAAAAATAACACCGTCTGTAGCGGCGACTTTAATCGCTGAATTAAGCACTTTCAGCGAATAAAGTCTAAGGATTAATTGTTAAATTTACCCGAGGTTTATGTAGAGACGTTGCACTGCAACGTCTCTACGTCAACCTCGGGTAATAATCCTTAGCTTATGGCATTGGACTAAAGTCGCCGCTACAGGCAGTTCTAATATACGAAAAACATTTTCAGATCAGTATAACAAGCAGTCTAATTCATCATTTATCATTCATCATTATAGAATTATGTCTGAAAAGCAAATATCTGTCAAACACCTACTCGGCATCAAAGACCTGACAGCCGAAGACATTCACCTTCTTTTTGAAACGGCTGACCAATTTATTGACGTTATCAACCGCCCTATCAAAAAAGTGCCTTCACTGCGGGATACCACCATTGTCAATCTATTTTTTGAAAGCTCTACGCGGACACGTATCAGTTTTGAATTGGCTGAAAAACGCCTTTCGGCAGATGTTTTAAATTTTACGGCTTCCTCTTCTTCCGTTTCAAAGGGTGAAACTTTACTCGATACGGTCAATAATATATTAGCCATGAAAGTGGATATGGTCGTCATGCGCCACCCTGCGCCCGGTGCGCCGCATTATTTGGCAACTAAAATCAAAGCCAATATCATCAATGCTGGCGATGGAACGCACGAACACCCCACCCAAGCCTTACTCGATGCCTATTCCATTCGCCGCCAATTGGGCGAAGTAGCAGGTAAAAAAATAGCGATATTTGGCGATATTTTACATTCCCGCGTCGCCCTGAGCAATATTTATTGCCTTAAAAAATTAGGTGCAGAAGTCACCGTTTGCGGACCTCCTACCATGATACCCAAGCATATTGCCAAGCTCGGCGTAGGCGTAGAGCACGATGTCCGCAAAACCCTCGCTTGGTGCGATGTTGCCAATATTCTCCGCATACAGTTAGAACGACAAGATATTAAATACTTCCCTTCTCTTCGCGAATATTCTCAATATTTTGGCATTAACAAAGCCTTGATTGAAAGCCTTGATAAACAAATAGTTATCATGCACCCGGGTCCTATTAATCGGGGTGTTGAAATTACTTCGGATGTTGCAGATTCTGCAAATTCTATTATTTTGGATCAGGTTGAAAATGGGGTGGCGGTGCGTATGGCAGTTTTGTATTTGTTGGCAGCGAGACGGGCATAGAATATTGAAACAAACGAAAATAAAAAATTATAACTACTGGGAACTTCGAAAATCTCTAAAATAAACATTATGACACGTAGTGTCATAATGTTTATTTTAGAGATTTTCGAAGTTCCCAGTAGTTATAACAAACCCAAATAATGAAAGTATTTGAAGCCAATATTACTTATGCTGTTTCAGATTTTTTAAACGACAATCTGAAAAACATAACCTCTTTTGATAAAGCAAATTTAAAAATCTATAAGGATTTTGGTATCTTAAATTTTTTTGAAAACAGTGAGGAGTTTGATAGCCTTAAAATTGCCATTTCGGACACTCAATATGTTATAGCTGAACCAGATAGAACAGAATATGGCGATTTTCAAACAAATAGCATTTTAGCGAATAAAGTAACTTTACATTTAGCATCAAAACATATTTCTCCTGAATTAATAGTAGAACCTACTTGTGGCAAAGGCAGTTTTATATTGGCATCATTGCAAAATTTTCCTACTCTTAAAAACATATTGGGTGTTGAAATATATAAGCCTTATGTGTGGGAAACAAAATTTAATATTATCAATTTCTTTCTTGAAAATCCGACTCCCAACAAACCTAAAATTTCAATAATACATGCCAATGTTTTCGAATTTGATTTTAAAAAAATTGCTAAGCAATATTCAACTCATGATGTTTTAGTAATTGGTAATCCCCCTTGGGTTACCAATTCCAAGTTAGGCAGCATCAATTCTTTAAACCTTCCTAAAAAGACAAATTTTAAAAATCATAGTGGCTTAGATGCTATGACAGGAAAAGGCAATTTTGATATTGCAGAATTTATAACTCTGACGATGCTTGATGCCTTTCACACAATGAAAGGAAATTTGCTTTTTTTAGTGAAAAATTCAGTTATTAAAAACATCGTTTTCGACCAAAACAAAACCAAAAATAAGATTTCAGCATTTGAAAAGTATACAATTGATAGTAAAAAAGAGTTTAATGTGTCTGTTGAAGCTTCTTTATTTTACTGCAAATTAAATGCTATTCCAGAGTTTGAATGTAAGGAATTCAATTTTTATGACAACAAAAAATCGTATCAGAAATTCGGATGGATAAAAGATAAATTCGTTTCAAATATTGACACATATATTTATTTTAAAGAATTTGATGGGCAATGTCCTTTTGTCTGGCGACAAGGTTTGAAACACGATTGCTCTGCTGTTATGGAATTAGATAAAGTAAATGGTCATTATGTAAATGGACTTAATGAAGAAGTAAAACTGGAAGAAGATTTGGTTTATGGTATGCTTAAAAGCTCAGATTTAAAAAATACAGTCATTAATCAAACGAGAAAATTTACTATTGTTACTCAAAAAAAAGTTGGACAAGAAACTAAATATATCAAATATGATTTCCCCCACACATATCAATATTTGACAGAACATCAATCGTATTTTGATGAACGAAAATCAAGTATTTACAATAATAAGCCCCTGTTTTCAATATTTGGCATAGGCGATTATTCTTTTAAACCCTATAAAGTTGCCATTTCAGGGCTTTACAAAACTTTTCATTTCACTTTAATTTTGCCTCAAAATGATAAACCTGTCATGCTGGATGACACCTGCTATTTATTAGGTTTTGATAATATTGAATTTGCTGTTTATACTTTAATACTTCTAAATTCTGACACCACTATGCAGTTTTTACAATCTGTAACTTTTGCAGATGCAAAAAGAACGTTTACTAAAGACGTTTTAATG
>JAYUQN010000401.1:0-4358 GCA_043756725.1 Saprospiraceae bacterium | reverse complement strand
CCACTTCTTGTGCTATCATTTTCAAATCTGGGTCTTCGGCATTTAAAGCATTTGATGCTGTAAATAATTCTACTTTATAACCAGAGTAATCAGTTATGGTTTTCAAATTGACGACTACCGCAGCCTCTTTGGGTTTTGTTGCTGGCTTGGTGGGTTGTTTTACAGGTGTTTCAGTAAGGGGTTTTTCAACCATTTTAGGTTTAATTACTGAGGGGGGGGCTTTTTCTGGGTTATGGTTAATTTCAGGATTTTCAAAGCCTTTTGTTTCAGGTTTGTTGGTTGTCGTATAAACTTTATCACTTTCTCCACTGTTCACGAAAGCCATTAACTCTTCTTGGTGGATGATTTCTAAAAGGCTTTTTCCTTCGTAGGGGTCGGCAGTGAAACCAATAATGCGGAGTTCTGTTCGGCGGTTTTGTTGATGTTCTTGGTCTGTGCAGGCAATCCCGTCTTCACATTTGTTGACCAAGCGGCTTTCACCATAACCTTTGGCTTTCAAACGATTTGACTCTACCCACGGTGAGGAAAGAATATGATCCACTGCCGCTTGTGCCCGCTGTTGTGAAAGCGTTTTATTAAACACATCGGAACCTCGCGAGTCGGTATGCGACCCCAATTCGACCACAAGTGAGGGGTTGGTTTTCAAAAGTTGAATGACTTTATCCAACTCTTTTGTTGCATTTTCATAGAGTTCTGTGCTGTTATAGCCGTAATAAATATTTTGAATGACAATATTCCGATTGGTATCAATCCTTTCCATTTCTACATTCGAGAGCAGTGTGCCCAATTTATTATCTTCGGCAGATGTCAAATTGCTAACCACACCGGGATTGACCGTGCCAAATCCATCCATGCAAAGATAGCAGCCATTGATATTCACATTGGCATGAAGGCGTTTGTTGTAAAACCCTGTTTTACGCACCATGATGGAATACTCGTTGCCTTGTTGCAAAGTAATACTAAAAACAGGTGTTTTAGCCGAATCAATTACAAGTTCTTCTTTGTTAGTAGAATGGTTATAAATTTCAATGCGGGAACCATGCACCGCATCCACATTCACGTCTTCGCTAAAACGTTTTTCAGCCAAAGTAACTTCCAGCAAATACCCGGGCTGGCGTTCCAATTCAGTTTTTACATAAATGCTTTCACCTGCTGCCTTATCTTTTGTGGAAACTGTTTGACGTTTTACTTGAAAAATTTTCTTTGAAAATTCTAAAATATACTCTTTACCAGCAGGGAGTTGAAATGTATAATGCCCTTCGATATCGGACATAACTTCCCCCACAAAAACTTCTGATTTGTCTAATATGGTAATTTTTACTTCATTGAGAAAACCGCGATTGTATTTTTCAAACACATAGCCATCTAAAATAGCATTTTGTGAAAAAGCGGTAACATTAAGTGCGAGAATAAGTATAAAAAGTTGAAATAGCTTGCTCATTTTATAATTAGTTAAAATTTAATATGACTGTCTTATTGTTTTATAATTTATCCTTTAGACGTGTAGGGTGCAAAAATAACAAAATTAATGCGTTTAGGTATAACTTTTTTTAAGCTAAAAACGTAATTTAAACGTTCTGATTATATAACTTTGCCCACGTTTTATCAATATTTACTAAAATGTCGATTCACAATATGAGAATACCGAGTCTTTTCGTTTCCTTTCTTCTTCTTTCTGCTTGTAAAAGCGATAAAGAAAAATTGCTCGTTGGCAAATGGAATGCCGTGCAATTGGTTGAATGTGAAGAAATTGTGCCAATCAACACGGCGCTTGTCAATCTCGAATTTAAACCAAACGGGCAATATATTTTTAATTCCACGCTCAACATTCACGAAGAGGGCAAATTTAGACTTTCAGGTGAATATCTTTACACGCAAGACAAAGTAAAAAATAATGCGCCTGAAAAAGCGGTTTTGATAAAATCAATATCGCCTGAAACCATCGTTTTACAGATGAATTACAAGGGCAAAGACCAATGGCTTACCTTAATGAAAGAGGGCATAACTTTGATAGAAAATAATTCGGTTGATATTAACGACATTGAGCAGAAGAAAGAAGAAATGGATTCTTTTTATGTTCAAAACGAATTGATTACCAATAATAAAGAACAACTCCAACAAATGGATATGATGGAGACTTCTGACGGTTCAGATACTGAGGGGGGGCTTTCAAACCCTATTTTAGATAATAAATTGCCTTTAATATTGCCTAAAACTAAGGTAGAAGAAAAAAAAGTAGAAAAAGCCCCTGAAAAAAAATTTGAAACCAAAGCTGAAGCCTACGCCAAACGTGAGGCTTTGCGCAAAAGAGAAGAAGCCAAACAAAAAGAAGACGAACGCCGCCGATATGAAAATTATATTGCGCGTGAAAAAGACCGTAAAAGAGAAGAAGCCAAACGTAAAAAACATTAGTAATGAGTAATAAGTAATAAGTAATAAGTAATAAGTAATGGCTCCATTACTCATTACTCATTACTCATTACTCATTACCCATTACCCATTACCCATTATCCATTACCTATTAAAAAATGATAAAACATCCCTGGCACGAAGTTGATACGGGTAAAAACGTTCCCGCCGTTGTGAATGCGGTCATTGAAATCCCAAAAGGGTCGAGGGCTAAGTATGAAATTGATAAAGCGAGTGGGCTAATCAGATTGGATCGGGTGTTGTACGGCTCTATGATGTATCCTGCGCATTATGGCATTATCCCCCAAACGCTTTTTGACGATGGCGACCCTTTGGATATTTTAGTGCTCACACAAGTGCCGCTTGTGCCGCTCACCCTTGTTTCTGCGCGGGTAATTGGCGTGATGCACATGATAGACCAGGGTGTGCCAGACGATAAAATCATTGCCGTTGCTGAAACCGACCCCTCAGTATCTCACATCCATAACATCACCGACTTACCTCAAACTTTCATTGATGAGTTGAAAAATTTCTTTGAAAATTATACAAAATTGGAAGGAAAAGAAGTGAAAGTACCTCAGTTTTTGAATAGAGATATTGCTATGAAAACGATTGATTACAGCATCAAGCTCTATAATAGAACATTTGCTTTTTAAGTAAAACTTATTTACCTTTGATTAAGAAAATTAAATTAAAAAATGACTGAAAAAATCATAAAATCAAAATTTATAACGGATGCTAACGGCAAACGAGTGAGTGTTGTTTTAGACATTGATGTCTATGAATCTTTAATGGATGAAATTGAAGATATGGAAGATTTAGTAGATACATTAAAATACCAACTCGCAAAATTAGAAGGAACAGCCAAAGCGGATGTCCCTTTAGATGTAATCATACAAAAAAGAAAACTAACAAAATTAAAAAATGCCTCCCTACAAAGTAATCTTATCGAACAAAGCTGAAAGACAATTTTTTAAACTGCCCAACAATATCGCAGATGCTATTGAAGAAAAATTGAAATCTTTGAGTGATAATCCTCGTCCCTTCGGCTGTAAAAAACTAAAAGGTTCTACAAACACTTGGCGTGTTCGAGTAGGAGATTATCGTATAGTTTATGATGTTGAAGATGCTATTTTGATAGTAACTGTTATAAAATTAGGTCATAGACGAGATGTTTATGATTAAAATTTTCACTTTAACATCACCATGTTATCTTTTTCAATAACCCCGAATTTCCAAAAATAAAGCGTAAATTGTATATAAACATCAAAACCACAAATGCCAACCAAATATATTTCCAAATGGTTGCAGGAAAGAAACCGACCACGCTTTCAAAATGCTGTAAATCGGAACTCGGTCCAAAATTAAAATCTTGAATAATATACAGGATGCTTGCCAATCCGAAAAACATCAATGCCCAACCAGGCCATTCTGCATGTCGGGCTATGAAATAAAGCAACACACCATATACTATCAGAATAGCCGTAGAAACCCAACTTTGAAACCAAAAAATCCCCGCAAAAGCCATCAAACCGCCCAAAAAAACAAGTGTTACACGGTGGTATTTGGGTTGTTTCACCCCAATATAAAAAAGAAGATTGCCGAATAGGGCAGACCCAATATAGCCACCCAAGAGTGTAATAGCTGTTGAACCCCCTACGGTGGTTGTCACGCCGCTGCCATCGGCATTTATTTGCACACCTTGAATACTGCCGCCCGTAATACCTGCCCCAAAAGCATGACCAAACTCGTGCAAAAAGGCAACAAGTAAAGTGATAGGATATAAAATAACGTTGCCAAAGCTGCCGCCCATGAAGCGGAGTAAAATATAGATGAGTGCCACGGCAAAAGTTCGCATTAAAAGATTTTCACGCATATTCAGTTGTGTTTTATGACTGTACAAATTTTTCAGCGTAAAATTAAGTGCTTCTCCTTGAAAAAACGGACAT
>JAYUQN010000400.1:0-4368 GCA_043756725.1 Saprospiraceae bacterium | reverse complement strand
GCCGATTTACACTGTCACAATAGAATGAAAAAAGAGCATCGAAAAACATGTTTTTCAAACTATAAATCTTTGATTTATAAGTCTTTTAAAATCATTTAGCCGAATTTGACCCTCCTGCGCTTAATGATAATTCATATTTATATGGCTCGATAAGAGGTTATTTTACATGTTAAAATTAAAAATATTTGATAATAAAAATTTTATAATTAATTGAAATACAAGTTATTATGAATAATATTTTACTCAATTATTAAATTTAACCTTGACATAAAACCAATTTAAGGCTACATTTGTATCATCAAACCGAAAAACAGTCACACATTAAAAGAGCAACAAACTTATAATCTCAACGAATCTAACAGGGCAAAACAAACTATCACTACACAAACACAACTAAAAACAAACACTTTCGCAAATACGCTTTTAAACTTATAACAAATATTTATTAACAAACGCTAAAAAAACAAACACAAAAAGACAAACATTATTGTACAAATGCTTTCGCAAACACGCTTTTAAACTTTTAAACAAACATTCATTAACAAGCTAAAAAACAAAAAACAAACACTAAAGAGACAAACATTATTGTACAAACGCTTTCGCAAACACGCTTTTAAACTTTTAAACAAACATTCATTAACAAAAAACAAACATTTTACACAAAAACGCTTTCGCAAACACGCTTTTTAAACTTTTAAACAAACATTCATTAACAAAGTCTAAAAACAAAAAACAAACACATTTAATACAAATATTTACAAACACAATTCATTATAAAGAAATTTTTTTTGCATAGAATTTTAAATGCCCGATGCTTGACATCGGGCATTTTTTTTGGTTATATCTTCAAGTTTCATTAAAATACGACACTACGACTTGTGTGATAATTTTATCATGAAATACGTTTCAAAAATGCTGAAAAGAAAATAGGCGATGAAGAAGGGAATCAGAAATGTATTGCTTTCAGGATGGTATTTCTTCTTATAAACCACCAAAACAACGACGGCAGCCATCATTTTCAGAAAAACAGACGCAATTATGACATTGTTGAACAGCAATTTGTTGGTACTTTGCGCCGCTTGTTTACCCAAAAAAAAGAGTATGAAACTGATTAAAGTGAATAAAACGAGGCTCCATAAGCCCACACCGTTATGGTTGTTGAGCTTGGAAACGAAAAAAGATAGGCTAAAATTGATGAAGATAGCAATGGCTATAGTGATACCCAAAAGTATAAGAAATCTTTGAAAAGTCATTATTTAGTTTGGCTTGCGTCTCTGTAAACAATATAAATGGCGTAGCCTACGGACAGTAAACAAAGGATGAGGGTAAAAACAGGGCGTGTCAACGCCATGCGATTGTCAATCCACCTGCCTATTAATGTTCCGATGGTAATAGTGGCGCCCATCCGAAAGAAGATATCTGTTAGATGCAACAGGGTGGAATTTTTTCCAGATGGGCGTGTAGGTTTTTTATTTTGCTCCAACTGTTTCTTTCACAAGTTTAGCTGCTCCATTGCTTTGAGCGTTGTTATTTTCTTTCATATTGCATGTGACATTGAAAATAGCACCGGGCTGCACAAGGAGTTTTCCTGTTGCTACGTCCCCTGTTACTTCTGCCGTTTCTTTGATGCTCAATAGCTCTGCCACCCGCAATTTTCCGTCAAATTTACCTTCTATCATCGCATTTTGACAACGTACCTCGCCCGTAATAAAGCCCGATGGTCCAATAATGACTTTGGCTTTACAGGTTAAAATGCCTTTAATAATCCCGTCCACTCGTATATCACTCTCTGAGGTAATAGTGCCTTCTACAACCGTTCCCTTTACAAGGCTATTTAAGGCATTAGTAGATTCCATAACAGGGTTTTTTGTGGTAGTTGTCACAGTATCTGCTGTGGTCACAGTTTTTTTACTTCCAAACATGGTGCTTTTTTTTAGATTTTTCGTAAAATACAGGTTACGATGGCGAAAAACATGATTTTAAATATTCAAAAATCTAAGGTACGGACTTTTTGCGGTTGTGCAAAATAATATGGAATTTTTTATTTTTCAACATCATATTTAGGATATACTAAACCAATTTCTTTCCGTACGCCATCCAGCGTTTCAATCAAATCCATACTAAAACTATGAGGTACAACTGTGCTCTCTAACTTATTATTTTTCAAACACTTATTAACCTCCATCGCTTCAAATTGATAACCGTTGCCGTCATAAGGCAGATAATAGCTTTCCTCGCCACGCCCATAAAACAAGGTGACCGTTAGTTTTTGAGCATGGTGAAAACGCGGGTGTATGTGTAAAACCCCTTCTTCGCCATAAATAAAAGCCTCTATTGTTGTGTTGGCAACCACTGTTGAATGGCACATGGCAATGCCACCATCGGCATATTGCAGATTCATGGCGCAGGTTTCATCTATTTCTGTGGGGCCCATTTTAGCCATCGCTTGAATGCGGGTGGGCTTGCTGCCAAAAACAGATTGTGCCAATAAAATGGGATAAATGCCAATATCAAGCAACGAACTGGCACCCAAATCGCGGTTGAAAATGCGATTGTTGGGATTAAATGGCGCAGCAAAGCCGAAATCGGCTTTTATACTGAGGGGGTGTCCAATTGTGCCATTTTTCAGAAGGGTCAGGGCTTTTTGAAAAGCGGGGATGAAACGGGTCCACAGGGCTTCCATCAAAAAGGTTTTGTTGGCTGTGGCTGTATCTATCATCATTTTCACTTCGTGTGCGTTCATCCCAAAAGGTTTTTCACACAAAACGGGAATACGCCGTTTCAAGCACATTAAGGTCACAGCGCAATGTTGCGGATGATGGGTTGAAATATAGACCACATCGAGATGTGGGCAATTGAGCAAGGCTTCGTAGCTGCTAAAATGGTATTGCGCCCCATATTGTCGTGCAAAATCTGCTGCACGTTGCGTGTCTGTGGATGCTACTGCATGGATGCGGGCATCTGGTACTAATTTGAGGTCAGAAGCAAATTTGTGGGCTATTTTACCCAAGCCAATAATGCCCCAGTTGATTTCTGATGTCATTTTAATAAAGGTATTTTTTCTTGTATGGTTGTCAAATATTGCTGATATTTCGCAGGCATACTTGTACTTGCATAATATTTTTTATAAAAATCCAACATTTTTTGATAATAAACCAATAGTCTTTCAGCATCCACACGGTTTTGTACACGCCCATTTAAAAACTCTAAATACTCTACCACAAACTGTTGATATGTGCCAACTCGACTGGATTCCTCAAATACTTTCAGCAAGGCATCGTAATTGCCATCCATTTTATGGTATTCAGCCGCGACACCTGCGCGCATGCGATGCGCAGCACTGAAACTGGGTAAAACTCTGACCGATTCATCAAAATAAATTTTCATAGAATCTAAAACGGCTCGTTTGCGGGCATCGGAAACGTCAGACGGTAATTTAGTGTACGTATTTTCCCATATTGAAACAGCGTAAAAACAGTTGGCTCGTGCGCTATTTGGGGAGTATTTTATAGCTGATTCGTTGAGTGTTTGACCATTGCGCCAATCGGGTATGCGTATGAGGGTTTTCGCTGAATAACCAATAATTAATAAAATAAAAATGGTCAAGGCTATTTTATTGCCCCCCTCTCCATAGGAGTCCCTTTCCATAGGAATCCCTTCGGATCGGACAGTATTTTTATGGGTAATAGGTAATGGGTTATCGGTAATTTTGAAATTATGGGTTAAAAAATAAGCAACCGCTATGCAAAAGCCCAATGAGGCATGATACATAAAACGCTCATTCATAAAAGTGCCGACAGAGACAAATAAATTGGAGACAATACTGAATGTTATCAAGTAAAAAGCTGCAGCATAAGCCCAAATTGTCTTGTTTTTCCACCCCCTCAGTATAACTGCTCCCAAACCGATATGAAGCAACAAAGCGAGAATAGACTGCCAAGCTGTCCAAGTCACTTTTGGAATATGATAGGGGTAATAATCGTGCGTAAGCGGATGTGGGAAAATTAAGAGTTTCAGATATTCTAAAAAAGTATAGAAAATCGTAGCAGTTTTTTCACCCAAGTTCATATCGTAAAAAGGATTGTTCATTAAGTCACTCACCTCTTTATCGTCTATCAAATAGCCAATGGCTTGCAAGCGCATCAACAAATAAATCGCTATTCCCGCTATGGTTGGCAGCGTTACTTTCAGTTTTTCAGATACAGTTGCTTTGGTGAAAAAATGGACTGTCAGCGGCACAATGGCTAAAAAAGTAATAACGCTTTCTTTTGATAAAATACCGATTAAAAACGCTGTAAATGAAATAATTAGATATTTTAATTTTTTATTATTTAAATATTTGAAAGTAAAATAGAGCGTACCCAATTC
>JAYUQN010000399.1:0-4368 GCA_043756725.1 Saprospiraceae bacterium | reverse complement strand
AATCCCATTGTTGGCATTAATGCCAATACGGGTATTATTACGGGTACGCCAACCGAACTGGGGCAATATGTCGTAAGTGTATGTGTAGAGGAATATACCGCAACTGGCAAATTACTGAGTGTTTTGAAAAGGGATTTTCAGTTTAATGTGGCGCAATGCGACCCGATCATACAAGCCAATGTCAAAGCCGATACAGTTATTAATAACACTTATTTTATTAATACATGTGGTGAAAAAACGATAGCTATGGTCAATCGAAGCCTCGACCAACGATTTATTACAGACTTTAGATTTGATGTCAATATCGGTGGACAAACCAAGACATTCAGAGATTGGCAACCCACGATTCAATTTCCAGATACAGGTGTTTATAAAGGCAATTTATTTTTAAACCCGGGTACAATCTGTGCCGATACAATAGATTTACAATTCAATATATTTAATGGTGTTTTGCCCAATTTTAATTATAAATATGATACTTGTATAGCGGGACCTATTGTTTTTACAGATAACTCCCTTGCTGCTAATGGGCGGGTGGTGAGTTGGAATTGGGATTTTGGAGATGGGAAAAAAGAGACCATCAAAAACCCTTCTCATTTGTATGAAACGCCGGGTAATAAAAACATTCGCTTACAAGTAAAAGATAATATAGGTTGTGTAAGAGATACCATTCAAACCATCAAGTGGTTGCCCGTGCCGCCTTTGATTATCATTCAGCCGAGTTCCTTTGTGGGCTGTACGCCCGGCAAAGTCACTTTTACCAATCTTTCAAAACCCATTGATTCTACTTACAATATTCGATGGACTTTTGGAGACGGTGGTATTTCAAAGGCAATTAGCCCAATTTATACTTATCCCAATGCGGGTATTTACGATGTTTCAGTTGAAATAACATCACCCATTGGGTGTAAGACCAGTAGAAGTTTCAAAGATTGGATAAAGATAAATCAAGGTGCAAAAGCCGATTTCAGCTTTTTACCTGAGCATGTAACAAAAATTAGCAATGCCGTCAGTTTTTATGATAAATCCCAATTTGCCACGCGGTGGCAGTGGTTTTTTGGCAATCAAGGTTTTTCAGGTAAACAAAACCCTGTTTTTAATTTTAGAGATACAGGCATCCAGAGGGTCAAATTACTCGTCAATAATCAATATGGCTGTATAGATTCTATGATTCAATTTTTGGATGTTATTCCAGTGGTATCCTACTTTTTGCCCAATGCTTTTACGCCCAATGACGATACGGTGAATGATGTGTATAAAGGGGGTGGTATTACGGATGGGATACAAAATTTTAGCATGAAAATCTTTAATCGGTGGGGCGAAATGATATTTGAAACATCAAACCCGACGGAAGGTTGGAATGGTAAAAAATTTAATAAAGGCCTGGATTCCCCACAAGGGGTTTATTTATGTGTTGTAAAATATGTTTCACCGCGCGGTGAAGATTTTGAATTACGGAGTTACGCAAATTTGATACGATGACAGATTAAATACTTATCACCATGAAATTACGGCAAAAAGGTTGTTTGTGTGTTGGGCTTTTCATGATATTAGCCTATTTGAATCCTCAGATACTGAGGGGGAGTCACATTGTTGGTGGTGAAATATCCTATAAATTTATAAGTAGGTCAGGCGATAAAATTCGCTATCATTTCACCATGCGCATGTATAAAGATATTATCAACGCCAGACCCAACGCAGATTTTGACGACCCTGCTTATATTGCTATTTACCTCAATACCAATAATGGTTATGTCTTATTTGGTAACAATGGCGATGGTCAACCTATCATCCAACCTATTTTGCGTCGCCAAAGGGTTATACCACCCGATTTGCCTTGTTTGACGCCCCCTACAAACGTAGCGGTAGAAGAAGCCCTCTATGAATGGGATGCTATTTTGATAGATACGACTTTCAGTTATGTCGTTGCCTATCAGAAATGTTGTCGGAATGCCACCATAAAAAATATTTATAACCCCGGCAATACAGGCTCAACTTATAGCATTGAAATCACGCCCGAAGCCCAACACCTCAACAACAGCAGTCCTTATTATACAACAGTGCCTCCCATGTTCATCTGTAATGGGGAACCGCTTCGTTACGACCACTCTGCTGCGGATCAGGAAAAAGACCAATTAGTGTATTCGCTTTGTACGGCTTATTCTTCTCGAGGAGGAGGACAACAAACCCGTGTAACACCACCGCCACCGCCCTATTCGCAAGTGAGTTATATTCAACCTGATTATTCTGCCTTGCAACCGATGGCAGGAGAACCCATTATCACAATTGACCCCAATACGGGTTTGATACACGGCACACCCAATGTGTTAGACCAATTTGTTGTCTCGGTTTGTGTGGAGGAATATCGAAATGGCAAATTACTGAGTCGCCTCTCGCGTGATTTTCAATTCAATGTTGTAAGTTGTGAAAAACAGGTTGAAGCTTTGATTTCTGCGGATTCCACATTCGGTAAAATATTTTATATAACAGCCTGTGAAAACATAGATGTAACTATCAACAATCAGAGTCACGATAGGTCAAAAATCAAAAGTTTTTATTGGGAATTTGATATAAAAAATGAAATACGTAAATCAACGGAATGGAGTCCAAAAGTCGTTTTTCCAGACACAGGGCTTTATAAAGGCAAATTGATATTGAACGAAGGCTCGGTTTGTAGCGATTCTGCTTTCCTTTTTGTCCGATTAGGCGGCAATGTTGATGCTGATTTTACAGCTACTTACGACACCTGTATTTCGGGACCCGTTGCTTTTAAAGGTACGCTCAAATCGCCTTACGCCATTAAAGAAATAAAATGGGATTATGATGATGATGCAACCGAATACGGTAAATTGGCAACACTTATTCAATATAAAAAACCGGGGGTTAAGAAGGTGACTTTATCGGGCAAAGACCTTTATGGATGCAAAGGGGATACGACCAAATGGGTCGCTTGGCAACCTGCTCCGCCTATTATTATTGTTGAACCAGATAGCTATGTTGGGTGTGTGCCCGGCAAAGTATTTTTTAACAATAAATCTTTTCCAATAGATTCTACCTACAATATCCGTTGGGAATTTGGCGATGGTAAAATTGGTAAAGAAATTAGTCCCACCCATATTTATGAAAAATCTGATACCTATTCCGTGAAATTGACCATAATTTCACCCTTAGGTTGCAAAAAAGAAGCGTTTTATAGCAATTGGATAAAAATCAAAAGCTCTCCAGAAGCCAATTTTGATTATTCTCCTAAAGTCATTACCAACCACAATCCCACTATTAATTTTCAAGACCTCTCAAAACGCGGACTCAACTGGCAGTGGCTTTTGAACAATAAAGGCTTTTCAACCAAGCAAAGCCCCAGTTTCACGTTCCGCGATACTGGCATGCAAACTGTCAAACTTACCGTTAAAAATACTGAGGGGTGTGTGGATTCCATTACCAAGCGCATATATGTTGAGCCTGTTGTCACTTTTTTCATGCCCAATGCTTTCACACCCAATGACGATGCTGTGAATGATGTTTTTAAAGGCAATGGCTATACGTATGGTATGAAAAATTTCCAAATGCGTGTTTTCAATCGTTGGGGTGAATTGATTTTCTTAACCGACAACACGCAACACGGCTGGAACGGACAAAAAAACAACACAGGGCAACCCGTACAAGAAGGCGTCTATTTGTATGAAATCTCTTATAACAATCCTAAAAATGAAGCAATTGGACTAAAAGGGTTTGTTACTTTAGTTCGTTAATAAATAATGGGTAATGAGTAATGGGTAATGGGTAATGAAAAACGGACAATTCACATAATTGTGAATTGTCCGTTTTTCATTACCTATTACCTATTACCTATTACCTATTACCAATTACCTATTACCTATTCTAAAGCGTTTTGCCGTCGAAAGTAAAAATCTTGATGTCAAGACCTTGATTGCGGTATTCTTGGACGAGGTTTTGTAATTCTAAGCGGCTGCCCGTGAGTGTGGCAAACAATTGGCGCACATTGGGTTTCTTAGAATCGAACGTTGATTTTATATCAATATTAGAAGGTTTTACAACAAAATAGCCGTAATCACCGTGCGATATACTGAGGGGGGTAGTTAAACGCAATAAATTGTCATTAAACTTAATGAGCTTGGCATCTTGACCATTTTCATAAGAAACATAACCCCAAATTGCACCGCGTGGTACGCGTAAAATCTCTCTTTGCGGTATTTCAATGCCATCTTCTTTGGTCATAGCGAGGGTATATTTTTTATCATCCACCACCAATGTACCATCGTTCAACACAGCATCTTTGAGGTTAATATTGAGCTTATAAATGCCCTTCGTTAAATTCCCAAGACTAATCGTATCTACGGCAGGTTCTAA
>JAYUQN010000398.1:0-4378 GCA_043756725.1 Saprospiraceae bacterium | reverse complement strand
TTGTGGTACAAGCGCACATTTAGGAAATTTTAAAAATTTCCTAAATGTTGATAATCAATAAGTTATAACTTCTTGTACCACAAAGTAGATAATTCCGTTAAAATATTTTGAAACAATGATTTCGAACGATTATTATGGAAAGTTTTTATAAAAATCCCCTCTTGGTCCGACATCTATCAAAAGGACAGTATTTTGAGCATCTACTGTAAATCCAAGACGATAATCGCCAAAACGGATTCTGAAATACCCTTTATTCGCTTTCCCTTGCATTTCTTTGCAATTTGTAAGGTCGGACAAAGTTTCAGCAGCTTCGATATTGACAACAACTTGAGCTAATCTTTGACGGGTTTCAGCAGATAATTGACGGGCAGCTTTTCGAAATCTGGGGGTAGCTATATGGTTCATAACCAGCTTTTCATTTCGTTTGAAAATGCGTTGTTTTCTTCAACACTTAACTGTTCAGCTTGTCCTGTTTCTTCGAGATAAAGCATTTTTTCAAGTATGGCGGCATCTTCTTTTTCATCAAGATTCATAGTTGCCCATTGTCCAGACAGGACATATTTGTTATGCAGCCTTTCCCTAATCGCTAAATCCTCCTCTGATACTGTCCGAGAGGACTCCTGTGGAGAGGGGGTCGGCTCAAAGCTAAAGGCGATTCGCTCCCGATAAAGAAATTTTAATAACTTCTCATATTTTGAAGATTCTACTGAATTGGATATAGTGATAGTCATTTGATGTATTTTTTTCAAAACAAAGATAATGTGGTTTTATGAAAAAAGGAAGTAAATCGAACAACTGATGGTAAAATTTTAAATTTGTGAGACATCACCCCTCAGTATAAAACCCATTTTCAGTCAATTTGGAACGCAGTGCGTTCCGAATTGATAATCCTTTCAGTATAAAACTCATTTTTTAGCTAAATTGTGAGGCACTGCGTCACAATTTCAAATAGACTCATCATTATCCAGTAAGATTTATGCGATAGTATCTCACAAATTGCGGTTTAGGCATACACTTGATAAAAATTCCACTTACTTTTACCCTGATTCTTTTTTAACAAAAAACGAGTACAAATGAAGTCATACATGACCCTGTTCGCGCTATTTTTTGCGCTTTTTTGCACCCCCTCAGTATCAGGGCAAAATAAACCCTGCAACAACTTCAACTGCGCCTATTTGAAAGCCGAAAACTTTCTAAAACAGGCTGCCTACCAAAAAGCACTCGATAACCTCGACTCTGCCGAAGGCTATCTTACGGATACAAATACCAAAGAAAAAGAACAAATTAAGCAACTGCGGCGACTAATTATTTGTGATTAATTAGAAAGATGTATTTTTGCAAAAAGAATAAAACAATGATAAAAGATATTGAAAAAAACAAAAGCATTACGTTGCTTTATGGTATTGCCGAAAAGTCATATTTTGATATGACTGCTTTTGAACGTCAACAAGCGGGAGCAACGGCTTTTGAACGCATAAAAGAAGCCGCTTTTACACGCGGATTGCCGATTATTTATGGTAAAAATGGCTTTGTCATTGCAGAATATGTGGATGGCAAACGCTTTATTCGAGAAAATGGTAAAGATATAAAACCTTATTATGGAGACTAAACCAACTATTTACGTCTTAGCGGGTGCAAATGGCATTGGGAAAACATCTGTTAATCCATTTTTCATTCCTAAAGGTGTGACCTATATCAATGCAGATGATATTGCCCGACAATTGCGTGAGCGACTTGGCGATATGAATGTTCAAGAATTGGCTAATGCAGAAGCTATTGACCGTATGAATGGTTTTATTGTAAAAAGGCAGAGTTTTGCTATTGAAACCAATTTAGCCGACGTGGAAACATGGCAATTCTTAATCGGTATTCAAGGAATGGGTTATGTGGTGCATCTCAATTTTTTTAGTATTTCAGATGTGGAAGTATGTATCAACCGTGTTCACAATCGGGTTTTGCAAGGTGGTCATTTTGTCCGTCCCGATATTGTAAAAATGCGTTATGAAGTCGGTTTGAAATTATTAAAACGTTATAAAATGATTCCAAATCGGCTCATTTTGACAGATAATGAAGCAGAAAGCGTACTTTGTGTTGAATTAGTGAATGGCGAAATCGTATATGAAAAAGACCAATTGCCAGATTGGGCAAATTTCGTTTTAGCGGAAGATACAACTGACAAAATCAATTTTACTAACATTGAGGACGTTCGAGAAAAATATCGTCGAATGAAAAAAGACTCAGAATGACCCCCTCAGTATAAACCCTATTTTATCATCAAAAAAACAAACAACTCACCGAAATTACACTATCTCCTACTTATCACTATTCACTTATCCCTGTTTTGCACCCCCTCAGTATCTGGGCAAAATAAACCCTGCAACAACTTCAACTGCGCCTATCTGAAAGCCGAAAACTTTCTAAAACAGACTGCCTACCAAAAAGCACTCGATAACCTCGACTCTGCCGAAGGCTATCTCACGGATACCAATACAAAAGAAAAAGAACAAATCAAGCAACTGCGGCGGCGGCTGTTTGTGGCGATTGAGAAGGAGAAAGAGGATGCGAAAAGGGCGAGAGATGAGGCGAAAAGAGAAAAAGATAAAAATATTATGATTTTAGAAGCCTATGTACTTGGTTTTCGCTAATAATATAAAAGATAAAAGAAATTGCATCTTTGCGTAAAAAACGATGCAAGACACATATAGTGCTGAGAATATCGGTTCTTTTCCTTTATTTTTTGGTCTTTTAGAGCATATTGGGTTAGGGCGTGAAATTAATATCCATTATCCTTGTCACGGTAATTGGAACGGCGGGGATAAAGGTATTATTGTGAGTGTTTGGTCAGCAATATCGTTCAGTTATCGAGGAGGGGTTATTTCAAATCGGTCATGCGAAACAGCATCGTGAGGGTTTACCTCAAATCAAAATGATGTTGAGTAATGCTGCCGACCATAATATTCCTCTGTTGATAAATACGGTGAGTGGTAATCGCGCCGATGATGGTTTATATGTACCTCTTATTCGTCAAACCCGCTCAGTCCTGGGCACATCGGGTATTTTATGGCAAGGAGATAGCAAATTAGGGAGTTTAGATAATCGGTATGAGATTGCTAATCACCATGATTTTTACCTAACACCTGCCTCTTTAGTACAAATTAAGGCAGAAACACTGCGCAATTATGTAACAACTCACAAAGAGGACAAGGGTGTATGGACAGATATTTATTTAGATAAAGAAATTAAAGGGTCAATTGAAAAAGTCTTTATGGGTACTTTACAATCACTAAAGGCGATAAAATTATTAAAAAAGTCATCACTAATCAAAATAACACAACTAAAAGAATTAGAATTAATAAAATTACCAATAGACCCATATGAAATTTTACTAAAAAATACTAAAATAAGGTAAATCTTCTATCTTTTATATTATTAGCGAAAACCAATTACTCTGAAATTAAAAAATATATCAATTTTTTCAGTATATGGAAGTACAGTAATTAAGTTGGTAACGTTTTCAGCTACTTCTACGCCATTTTTTTGTTCTAAAATCTCTCTGTACTCTAAAAGAATTTCATTAGATACGCATAAAATGATTTTCCCTTGAATAATACAATCGAAAATCCAGCGAAAGGGAGATTTTTTACCAATAATAGCGATAAGAATATTTGTATCAAGCACGATGCGTAGCCCTGTGATGTTCATTTGTCCAATTTATCATGTCTTGTTCTGTTAAATTTTGTTCTTCCCATATTTTGTCCATCGCTTCTGTGGCTTTTTGAGCAAAATATTGAGCCAACAAGATTCTGATTTCAAATAGATGTTTTTCTGAAATATTGTTTTGATACAATTTCAGTAATTCTATTTGTAAGTTGCTAAGATTTATTACTTGACCCATTTTAATATTTTTTTACAAAATTACACTTTTTAATAAAATGAACAAATTTTTTCTTTTGATGTGGGTGAATGGTAATAAAAAATTTAACAATGGTAATTGTCATTTTAAAAACTAGGTAATACATTTGCATTATCTTCTTTTACTTGAATTAGGATATAAAGGATATTTTTAAGGATATAAAAGATAAGAGGATACCCCTCAGTATTTACGAGTGTTGACCCATGTAAAACTATCCTTTATATTTTTTAAAAATCTTTTATATCCTAATTCAAATAAAATTTCCTACTGGTCCGTTCTTGAGAAACTTATTTTTTTACTTTTAAACAGCTTAGTTACTATGAAAAATGTTACACAATCCTTAATTTTTATCACTATCCTCCTTTTATCGGCTTGCAAAGAAGAAAAGCAAGTTGACATTGTCAAAGAACCCTATACCGATGTGCAAACCAAAATAACAGGTATGCTAACGGATATTTTTAACAC
>JAYUQN010000397.1:0-4385 GCA_043756725.1 Saprospiraceae bacterium | reverse complement strand
AGCGAAGGATACCGCTTAATATACCTGTCTTTTAAATCCCTTTCGTCACAGGTTAAAAGAATATCTGGATACGTATAATGCTTATTATCAGCGAGTTGAACTTTAAGGTTTTCATCATAAACCTTGCAACCTCGTTTTCTGAAAACATTGTGCAACGCCACATAAACATTGTTTTTCACTTCATTGTGGTTGTCCGTTGTACCCGCCATCATCGGATAGAGTTGACCCAAGTAAAACTCATGGCGTACATCACTCGTTTCTTCAAAAGCAATGTATTCTTCAACCGTATATAGTTTTTCAGAAATAGCCGCGACACTCATTTTTCAATTTTTTTTCAAAATTACACTATTTTTAATAAAATTGAAATACCCCTCCCTATTTTTGCATTTTAAAATAAAAAAACACAATCTATGCCTTACGATAATTTTGAAACCAACGCCATCCGAACCCGTGCTGACCAAAGCGACTACCGTGAACATGGCACACCTATTTATTTTACGTCCAGTTTCACATTTGAAGATGCGGAACAAGCACGTGCACTATTTGCCGATGAAATACCCGGCAATATCTACACCCGTTTTTCAAACCCGAATAATACGGAATTTATTGACCGCTTGTGTTTGATGGATGGAGCAGAAGATGGTTTGGCAACGGCTTCAGGTATGTCTGCTATTTTTACCTCCATTGCCGGGCTACTGCGAGCAGGTGACCATATTGTAGCTTCACGTTCCGTGTTTGGCTCTACGCATCAACTTTTGACACAGGTTTTTCCACGTTGGGGCATCACTCATACGTATGGTGATATTAAAAATGCGCAATCTTGGGAGGCTTTGATACAACCTAATACAAAATTGATCATCGTTGAAACGCCTTCAAATCCGGGTTTGGATTTAATAGATTTGGAATGGCTTGGCAAATTGTGTAAAAAGCACAATATCATTTTGAATGTGGATAATTGTTTTGCCACGCCTTATTTGCAAACACCTATTAAATTTGGGGCAGATTTGGTCACGTATTCTGCTACAAAATTTATGGATGGACAAGGGCGCGCTATCGGTGGAGCCATTGTCGGCAGAGCAGATTTGATGAAAGAAATTCGCTTTTTTGCGCGTCATACAGGTCCCAGTATGTCGCCTTTTAATGCGTGGATTTTGTCTCGCAGTCTTGAAACATTGGCTGTTAGGATGGATAAGCATTGCGAAAATGCGTTGGCATTGGCAAAAGCCCTTGAAGAACACCCCTCAGTAAATTGGGTAAAATATCCGTTTTTGAAGTCGCATCCGCAATACAAATTAGCTAAAAAGCAAATGAGGAATGGCGGTGGCATTGTGTGTTTTGAAGTGAAAGGCGGTATAGAAGCGGGTCGGCAGTTTTTAAACAATCTGAAAATGATTTCACATACTGCTAACTTAGGGGATACACGAACCATAGCCACGCATTCGGCTTCAACAACGCATTCCAAACTTAGCCCTGCGGAACGTGCTGCTGTGGATATTACAGATGGGTTAATCCGTATTTCAGTTGGTTTGGAGCATATTGATGATATCAAAAAGGATATTTTTCAAGCGTTGGAAAAAGAGGAGATTGTTTTTGCGGAGAATGGTAAGGCACACGTTTGATATTTCACAGAGTTATACTAAAGAGAAAGTGGTTTTCGGATTTAACAGACCTCTGTGAAACCTCTGTGGCTCTCTGTGAGCAAAAAAATCGCTCACAGAGGGAAAGGAGGTACACGGAGTTATATTTCAGAATCCGAAAACCCCTTTCACTTTAGTATAAATAGAGAAGCCACAGAGTTTCACAGAGAAGTTTAAAAACTTTGTGAAATTCTGTGGCTTCTCTGTTTAACGTTGTGAAATTTTTTTTATCTCAAACCCTTTGTCTCCGTCCTTTCACCACTTGTTTTTTCACATTAAACTGATAATTCAAGCCCCAAGAAACACCCAACTGGGGTTTGGCAAAAGTTTTATCTTTCAATGGTTGAGAGAAAAACCCTTGAACATGAAATTTGAAATTATCGAAACCATATTGCACGGTTGCGGAAGGTTCGATGAAAAAATATTGTGTTTTGAGCGTTGGGTATTTGTCAGGCGTCATTTTACTCAACTCTTTTTGAACTAAAGGCTCTGAATAAATGAGTTCATTGTATTGAATACCTGATACTTTTATGGAAGTAATAAAATCAATGTACTTTGAGGTGTGAACAAAGTTGAGGAACAAATCGGCTTTAAGACATTTGTAGAGCATATCTTCATCGGTAGATTTTTTGAAAAGCCCTCTGTTCACTTTTATCATCATTGATGGTTGATAAACACCCCCGATTAGTCCCGCTTGTACGCTTTTGGTCGGGTCTAATTTCTGAAAATAAATCATGCCGCCTTGCAGTGATTTATAACCTTTGGATTCAACATCCTCATACGCATTGTCAAAAAGTTTGGCGATAACACCCGAAGTGTCTGAAAAAAGAGAACTGGTGTTTTTGTCTAAATGACCTGATACAATAACGCCAATATGGTCTGTAATGCCATACGCCAATTGCGCGTCTTTAAGTGAAATAAAGACATTACCATCGCCTTTTTCTCTTAAAATAGGCGTAGGAACGGGTGAAGATTGGTAGAAAGCACGGCAGCCAGAGAGTAAAACGAGGGCGGTGCTGAAAAATAAAAGGGAAATTTTGCTTGTCATTGATGCGTTGCTTTTTTCGGATTGTTGTAATGCGTGTGAAAAATCTCCTCAAAAGTAGAAAGCGTAAATGACAATTTTTTGACATTTGAATATCAATAACAAGATTTAAATTTCAATAACAATTGTTCATGGGTAATGAGTAATAGGTAATGGGTAATAGTGAGATTACTCATTACCTATTACTCATTACCTATTACTCATTACCCATGAAAACAAAAAACCCTTTAAGCCGTGCGGTTTAAAGGATTCTATTCTATGGACACTTTAACGCTTTATCAATTGGTCAATCGAGAAAGGTATGTTTTGTTCATAGGGATTACAACATATTGCTTTCTCATTTTATGACCTAATTACAGCGATGGCAAATCAGTTCAAGGGAATATAGATTTTTTGCTTTCTTCATCTTCAATTTTGAAAAGCAGTACAAATTTAACGATTCATTAACAAATAAAAAATACCCCAATTTTAGTATTTTTGATATACGTTAATTATTTAATTGAAAATAAAAATTTTAAAGCTAAAAACTATGTTATCAGCATTTTATGTAGTTTTTTAAATAAAATAATAAAAATTAAAATATATGTTGCTGTAATTTTTCGTGTGCAATTGTAGAGACGTTGCAGTGCAACGTCTCTACGTGGTTCATTTTAACAAGGTTATTGTAAAAAAATGCCTCCTTGCACACAAAAAATTACAGCAACAAATATATTACATCTTAAACTTGTTCAAATTTTGTTTTATATTTGTCCGCACTCAAAAAGAAACAAACCATTATGGACGCACTCAATATAGATGATATTCTCCGTGAAATCGAGCAACAACGCGCTGTTTTGCTACTCGGTCACAATTTTTTACCGCAAACACACGAAGCCTTGCATCGGCATTTGTCCCAAAAATTGGGCGATAAATTGCGGCATTTTTACAGCCACGATGGGCTTTTCCTATTTGCCGACAATGATACCAAAACTATGGCGCAAATTGAAGCGGCAGAGTTTTACAGCAATTTGCAAGCGGATGAGGTACTTTTGCGTAAAATTGTTGAAATGCCGTTTCCTTTGATGGTATCTGCCAATCCCGATAAATTATTGATTGATGCTTTTGCGACCTACCGTTTGCGCTTGCAATTTGATTATTTTTCAAGTGGCAATAAGGTGGAATCTTACAATTTGGAGCGTCCTTCGGCGGATAAACCTTTGTTGTACAATCTTTGTGGCAGTGTGGAAGACCAAGAATCCTTAGTGTTGGATTATGACGACTTGTTTAAAATGTTTAAAAAACTGCTCGGCGACCACATCATTCCGAACAGCGAAGTGCGGATGCCTTTGGCAAAGGCAACTACTTTTATTTTTGTAGGTTTTCATTTTGAACGCTGGTACACGCAGTTGTTTTTGCGTTATTTGAACCAGCATGAAGACCAATTTAAAAGCAATAGCCGCAATTATGTCTTAAAAACGACTTTTTCAGATGCCGATTTTCAAAAGTTTTTCATGGAGCAATTCAATGTCAAATTTATAGGGGCAGATTGGGCGTTTTTTGAAGAACTGCACACCCGTTTCAAGCAAAAATATCCGAATAAAATGCGACAATTGGTTGAAACTTTGTCGCCGACTGCTACTACAATTGTCCAATTGATTGAAAAACACGACCTTGATAAAGCCTTTAAAATGCTAAAAATGTTTTCAACAGATTTTGACTCCAAT
>JAYUQN010000396.1:0-4387 GCA_043756725.1 Saprospiraceae bacterium | reverse complement strand
GATTTACGAAATCTTAAAGATTTCGTAAATCTGCACTTTCAAGCATGGGTAGATTATATTTTACTTAGTCCCTTAACTCATTATTCGCATTAAAACTGAAGAATGACGAATTGCGTTCAGCGACTAAAGTCGCCGCTACAGGCTTGTAAACAATTTCAAAATTTCACATAAAACAGGAAAAACTATATAAAAAAACCGTGAATTGTGGAATTTAGGACTTGAACCGCCCAATGTAGAACTTCAAAACATAATGCTAAGGCTTGAACATTGTCGCTTATGATAAGGTTTCGTTGTAAACATTCAGACAATGAAACTACTAAAAATTGGTAAGCAGATTGTCCACATTTCCATGTTTTCTGATTCTCGTCTAATGGAAATGCACATTATGATGGGTTTTTAGAGAGACAGGCAAAGTTACTGAACAATGTTCAGCATATATTAAAGTTTTAATATTTTTATAAAACAAATAAATTTTACCCCCCTCAGTAAAATGTCAAAAATTCTTATTTTTTTTTGTATAATCAAAAATAAGACATAACTTGCAATAGTTTTCACACAAATATTATGAGAATATAACTAACTAAATCAATATGTATCTTGCTCCCTTTAACTACGACCGATTTTTTGAACGGGTTTTTAAACATACACATATCGCTAAAGCATTTTTAGAAGATATATTGGGTGAAAAAATTGAAGAGATAGAGCCTTTGCCTCGAAAAAATAAAATTACAGACGATGCCGCTTTTGTAGAGTTTGACTATCGCTGTAAAATCAAGGGAAAGTATGTCATAGTTGATATGCAGCAATGGTATAAACGAGATGTTGTGAAACGGTTTTATCTTTATTTTTGCAATAATACATCGTTGCAATTAGAAAATTTAAAAGATGTCAGTGTACCTTTAATAGCAAAAAGATTATTGGCAAAGAAGAAATATAAGTCTAAAAATTATGAAGATTTATTACCTGCTATTACCCTAATTTGGATGGCAAATGACACATTGGGTTTCAATGATGATTTTATCGCATTTACGATTTTACCAGAAATTTTAACTACTTTTATCAGAGATGAAGTGCTTTGGGAAACATTGAACAGGGATGAATTGTTATCTTATCGTAAAAAAGTGTTGTCTATTTGTGACAATAAAACTAAAAATTTAGACTTTTTGACTGAAAACCGTTTAATTTATGCTTTGCAAACCAATATTGTCAAAAATCATAAATATGGTAAAAATAAAAAATTAGATAAATATATAAGATGGTTCGATTTTGCCCAAAAAACACTTAACGAAAATAATACAGCTAAAGATTTTGAAACTTTTAAAAATCAGCCAATAATCATGGAAGTCATAGAATTATTAAAAACATCAGAATTAAGTGATGAGGATTTTCAATATATTTCTGATTACGCCGAATATGAAAAAGGGGTAGCCAACTATGACGAAGGTATACGTCAAAAGGCAGGTATTGATTTGAATCGTAAAGACGAAGAAATAAAACGTAAAGACGAAGAAATAAAACGTAAAGACGAAGAAATAAAACGTAAAGACGAAGAAATGAAACGGAAAGACGAAGAAATTTTCAATAAACAATTGCATCAGATTGAAAAATTTTTGAAACGAGGAGATTCATTAGATATAATAGCTGATTTTATGGAAATGGAGATAGAGACGCTTCAATCCTATATCAATATACTTTCAAAAAATAATGTACTTTAATGAAAAAGAAGCCGCTTCATCCCGAATTTGGTCAACCCAAATCATACAAGCCAACCTTTTATTTTTATCCTCTTATTGCAGGACATCCTGATATTACAGATTATGTTGCCTTTGCAGAAGACATGGTATATTATAATAATATTGTCTTAAGAGATGCAGGATTTGATGCAATGAAAATAGAAGAAATCCCTATTGATCAGGACTTATTGAAGCGCATAAAACATTGCTTCGATTGTTGTGATGAATTTGTTGATATATGTAACTATTTTAAAATAGATTATAAAACCCTATTTGCTTACATAAAGGCGTTTCCTAAAAAAGAGTCAGTAATTGATGTGTTGACAGAAACCACGAATTGACTAATTTTACTAATTTCACTAATTTACGTTTTGACAATTATTTTAATCTTATGCCATTGGTATTCCCTCGGAATAATTTTAATTTGTCAAAACGTAAATTAGTGAAATTAGTAAAATTAGTCAATTCGTGGTTTCTGTCAACATGCTAATTAGCAATTAGTAGCTACTGCTAAATAGTTACAAAAGAGTCTTTAAATTAAAAAATGCTTATGCTGTAAAATCAGCATAAGCATTTTTTTAAACCTTTATAATCACACTTTCTTACTCACCGTCTTCTTAATCGTCTGATAATCAATAAAATAAATAACTTTCAACGTCAAACTATTGGTTTGTGGCGTCTTGAAAGTTTTACCGATATTCATGAAATAATCCCCATCTTGGATGCTTTCTACGCCGTTTTCAAACTTAGAAATATTGTTTTTCCAAATGACATTGATAAAACTACCCGGCGCAAATTGGCGCGTATAAATCAAGTCAATGTTGAAAAAATTGATGTTGCGGTTTTGATTGACTTGCCAATCTTGATGCGTTATTGAGCCATCATTATTCAATTTGTAAAACTCATTAAACACTACTTTTGACCAATAATGCCTGGCTCTAAATGTCAGATTTGACTTAGCGGTGAAAGCCAATTTTGTTGAAATCGTGCTCTCCATCGTATTTATATCCCTTTTGCCAAAAACAATATTGTTGTTTTGATGCGTAGAATATCCAATATCATTTTTTTCTTTAACATAGTGTGTAAAAATTGAAAAACTCAATTTGTCATTTACACGATAGCGGGGTTCAACGATAATTCGGAAGCGGCGGTGGTCAGCTATCATGCGTTTACCAAAGCTAAAGTGAGTCCGCAAATAGAGTTTTTTGCGTTGGTCTGTACCAAAATTAGTACCAGACACATAAATAGGCGCTCGTTTAAATTCTTTTCCATCCACACGAGGTTCAAAAAAATCATACGTCCAAGTAGGTTGTGCATAGTGCCAAACATTTGCCCACCATTGGTTTTTGAAACGTCCCCAAAAAAAGCCTTCCATCCCCAAATCCATATAACGCCCCGTAGAATATTGTAAATTGTGCCTCATAGAAAGACCTTTTTCAGTCGCTAAAAAGAATTTAGTTGGCTCTACTGTTTGATGAAAAATATTAAAACTGTGGCTAATCGTGTTATTACCATTGAAAATACCTAAATCATTGGGGTCCCATTTATTGCTTGTAATCTCTTGATTCAAACGCCCATTCAAAGTGCCACTTACTTTTGCAATGCCTAATGACGTTGTAAAACCACGATTCGGGTCTCGTCCCTGTTCAAATATTTGACTTAAACGACCGCCACCAGAGAGTTCATATCTGTTCTTTTTATCCCGCAAACGTGTATAAAGCGCAGACACATTGGCATCCCGTCCGTCCCCTTCTCGCATTGTAGAAGCATTAACAAAACTGATTTCAGAGTTGTTTTTCATCGCTTTGCTGAATGCCAGCATATTGTAATTGGTCAAATCGCCTGTTTGCACTTGACGAGTTTCACCCGTTTTAGTATTTTCAATCGTCGCATACATAGGTGCTGTGATGGCATTTAAAACACCCACCGCTATATTTTTCTTAGTTCTACCCGACAATTTAGTGGCGTTGTACAACTGCGTTTCATTGGGATTGCTTTTAATCACTTCATTATCAGTGGTTTGTACATTCCAAAAGCCTTCGGGTGTGCCGCCAATACGTCTGGAATAGAACAAATCACCTTTGTTGAAAATTTCAGACCCCTCAGTAAAAAAGGGTCTATTTTCGTTAAACTGCACTTCAAAAGGGCTAAGGTTTAAAACTTGATTATCAGATTGCACTTGTCCAAAATTAGGAATCAAAGTCATATCCAATGTGAAACTTTGATTGATACCATATTTCAAATCCAAACCACCTGTCAATTGCCTTTGATTGCCGTATTTTGAAAAACTGCCATTGCCATTGTATGAAGGCGAACGTTGAACACCTGCTGCCAAATACGGTGAAAACTGCAAACGCAGAGGCGGTTTGATATTTTCTAAACCCGCCAAAGAGCCGTATTGAATCACCAAACCATCAATTTTAGGGTCAAAACCCGCCCACGAGCCTTCTTCTGTAGTGCGATTGATACCCCGCGAAATCTGTAATCCCCAAGTTTGATTGGGCTTATCCGCAAAACGCAGGGCTGAAAACGGTATTTTAAACTCCGCAACCCAGCCATCTTTTTGAATAGACACTTCACTTTCCCAAACAGCATCCCAACTAAAATCCGAATCGTTGCCATTTGAAACCCGTGAATCAAATTGCGCACCCGCA
>JAYUQN010000395.1:0-4388 GCA_043756725.1 Saprospiraceae bacterium | reverse complement strand
GGCATTTTTCTACGTTGATAGATAAAAACTATTGTGTGAGTGACAAATATGAAGCGACACAAAAGCCTCAATTAAAGCAAATTGTTTTCATTCTTCGGACATTGAAAACCTTGATATTGAACCGATAGCCACAATTTATTTAATTTTTTAACTTTCAATCTGTTGCGAATAAATTCGCAACGACTTCTAACAAAATGAAAAACATTCTGACGCTCTTTTTACTGTTTTTATCCTTCTTCCTTTTCAGCCAAACTGCTAAACGAGACACAGGCATCATCAATGGGGCTGCTTATGAAATCCAAATTCCTGACAATTGGAATAAAAAACTCGTGCTGTATGCGCATGGCTATGAGCAGGTCAATACGCCCCATACTATGCTGGGTAAAAACCCTCTTTTGAATGTGTTTTTGGATAGAGGTTTTGCTGTTGCGCGCTCCACATATAGCCGCACAGGTTGGGCTTTGCCCGAAGGCGTGGACGATACGGAGACCTTGCGCAAGTATTTCAATAAAAAATATGGCAAACCCGATTCAACTTTCATTACAGGTCATTCGATGGGCGGCGGGGTGACAGTGGCAACTATTGAAAAATACCCTAAAATCTACAATGGTGGTTTGGCATTGTGTCCGCTTTCAAACCGCCCTTATGAGCAAGTGAAAGGAGCTTTTGATTCTTATGTTACTTTTAATGCGCTTTTCCCGGGTTTTCTACCGCCTGTTGCGGATGTCATGAGTGGTAAGGCGACTCCTGTTTTCACGACCGATTTCAGACAAAGCGTGGGCAAAGCAGCAGGTTTTATAGGGCAAATGCAACAGATGAAGCCCGACGCTGTAGCTAAATTTTTGGAACACAGGGGTTTAAAAATGGAAGATTTTCCTTTCACTTTAGTCTTTTTAGACGGTGTTTTGCGTGATATGGCAACTCAATCGGGTGGTAATCCTTTTGACAATACCAATACTTTATATTCAGGTTTTCCAGATGATTGGGAGTTGAATAAAAAAGTGGAACGGGTGGCAGCTACGGCTTCTAATACAAGGTTAACGACTTATGACCGTACAGGCGTTGTGGATAAGCCTTTGTTGATGATGCACACGTCTTATGATCAACTCATTTCAATCAATGACGCGATTGTGCCTTACGATAATTTGGTGCATGAAAAAGGTAAAGAAAAGAACCTAAAAACCTTTTTCACCAACGGACAAGGGCATTGTAATTTCACTTTTGAACAAACTGCCACCGCTTTTGATGCCCTGCGCTCTTGGGCAAAATCGGGTCAAAAACCTACGGGTGTAGCTCTCCCTTCTGCCTCAAACCTTCCAAAAGATACGCTTTGTTACGAACTGCGGATTTATCACACACACCCGGGCAAGTTGAATGATTTGTTGAAACGTTTCAGAAATAATACGCTTAAAATTTTTGAAAAACATGGCATGACCAATGTGGGCTATTGGACGCCGCTGGACAACCCCGAAGGAAAGCTGTATTATATCCTCTCCTACCCCAATCGTGCGGCTCGAGATGCGTCTTGGAAAGCCTTCGGGTCAGATACAACTTGGCATCGGGTAGCTAAGGAAAGTGAAGTGAATGGTAAAATAGTATCCAAAGTGGAAAGTATTTTCTTGAAGACAACAGATTTTTCACCCAATAATTTCAAAAATAGTGCTAACAACAACATTTGGGAATTTCGGATTTACACCGCCACGCCTAATAATTTGGAAACTTTATTGGAGCGTTTCAGAGGTTTCACCGTCAACCGTTTTGCACAATATGGCATGACTAATAAGGCTTATTGGACAGCTACCGATGAAAAACAAGGTTCTGATAAAATGCTCTACTACTTTTTGACCCACCCTTCGGAAGCTGCTCAAAAAGCGGCTTTTGATAAATTTCGAGCTGACCCAGAGTGGATTGAAACCCGCAAGGCTTCGGAAGTGAAAGGCGGTGGTTCTTTGACGGTGAAAGTGGAATCTATTTTTATGTATCCGACGGATTTTTCTAAGTTGAAATGACCCCCTCAGTATTTTTCATAAAAAAATGCCTTCTCTTTGCTGGAGAAGGCATTTTTTATAAGAAGTTGTTAGAAAAGAAGATTTTTTATGAGAACTTAAAAAAATGGTTTAATTTTGTTTAAAATCTAAAGCGAAAAACAGACTATGAGATATGAAAAGTATCAATTTAGGGCAGATGAAGATTTGAAAATCTTTGAGTTTTGGAGTGTCGGGCGAAAAGGGTCAATTCGAAAAAGAGTGCATTTTCAATCATCTGGAAGAGTTGATGTTTATAATTTGGCTTTTGGAGATGTCAATCCCCAAACAGATGAAATTAATGACTCTGTTACAACAAATAATGGAGATACTGAAAAAGTACTTGCCACAGTAGCGGCTACAGTTTTTGCATTTTTAGACAAATATCCCAATGTTATAGTTTATGCTACTGGTTCAATGCCTGCGAGAACTCGACTTTACCAAATGGGTATCTCTAAAAATTTTGAAGAAATACGTGAAAAATTTGAAATTTTTGGTCTATTAGAAGATATAATTTGGGTTGAATATGAGAAGAATATACCTTATTCCGCTTTTTATATAAAAAATAAATTTTAATAAATGAAAGACGTAATGGAACAGGATACAATAAATGTACCTATAATGATCATTGATAAAAGCCTCAATAAATATAATGCAATGACATTCAATTCTGCGAAATTGGAAAAAGCAAAAGAAGATATTAAAAAGCCTGGGTTCCCTGCACCGATTGAAAAGGAAAACTCATTCTGGGTTAGCGGTATATTACAACAAGCCGATGCCAATAAAAAGACATTTTTAATTACTGTAAAATCAGAGATAAAAACGGCAAAATCTAATTTTATCATCACAACCTTGTCTGAAACGTTGAATGATTTGGTGAAACAATATTGGGGCAATATGCTTACGGTTTATATCAAACCTGTTTCTAAAGATAGTAAACGTCCAAAATATGAATTATTAGAAGTAAAAACACCTTGAGTCTGTTTTCTTTTATCAATAAAAAATGCCTTACTCTTTGGAGAAGGCATTTTTTAATTGAACTTTTACCCCTCAGTATTTTACCTTCGGAAGATAAATTTCCCACCTACATTGACTACCTTTGCGCCCTTAAATTATAAAAATGACGCAACCACTCCCATTTTCGCCTTATCAAAAACTCGTTATTGCCCTTTTAGCCCTCACACAATTTACGGTTGTTCTGGATTTTATGGTCATGTCGCCTTTGGGTGATATTTTGATGAAAGAATTGAGCATTACGCCTAAGCAGTTTGGTGTGGCGGTATCCAGTTATGCTTTCAGTGCAGGGATTTCAGGCTTATTAGCCGCAGGATTTGCAGATAAATATGACCGAAAAAGCCTTTTGATGTTTTTTTACGTGGGTTTTGTAGTTGGCACATTGTTTTGTGGCTTAGCCCCTACCTACGAATGGCTTGTGGCAGCTCGTATTTTTACGGGTCTCTTTGGTGGCGTGATTGGCTCTATTTCAATGGCAATTATTACCGATATTTTCAGCATCGAACAGCGAGGTCGGGTGATGGGAACGGTGCAAATGGGCTTTGCGGCGAGTCAAGTTTTGGGTATTCCGATAGGCTTGTATTTGGCTACGCTTTGGGGTTGGCATGCACCATTTTTGATGATAGTGGGTTTGAGTATCGTTTTAGGAGGCGTTATTTTTCAAAAATTGGAGCCTGTTAATGCGCATCTTGAAATACAAACAACAGATAATGTGTTTCAGCATTTCAAGCAAATTTTAGTACAACCGAATTATCAATTAACCTTTTTAGCCACAGCCTTGATGTCCATTGGGGGTTTTTTAATGATGCCTTTTGGCAGTGCTTATGCGGTCAATAATTTAGGGGTTTCACAAGCCCAATTGCCTCTCCTTTTCATGTTTACGGGTGTTTCATCGCTTATAATTATGCCTTTGGTGGGTCGGTTGAGTGATAAAATAGATAAGTTTAAAATCTTTGCTTTTGGCTCAGTTTGGGCAGCGGTTTTTATCATCATCTACACCAATATACCTGTTATCCCTTTTTGGTCATTGATTATACTCAATATTATGATGTTTATCGGCATCATGTCGCGTATGATACCGGCTACGGCTTTGACATCGGCTATTCCAAAGATGAAAGACAGAGGTGCTTTTATGAGCATCAACGCATCGTTGCAACAAATAGCGGGCGGCATTGCAACGGCTTGTGCGGGTATGATAGTGGTGCAAAATGGGAAGTTTAGTCCTTTAGAGCATTATTCAACATTAGGCTATATTGGCGCAGCGGTCATGTTTGTGTGTGTGTTTTTGGTATATCGGGTGAGTGTTTTAGTAAAAAAAGGGTGATTAAGCATATCTTTGCATCCTTAAAA
>JAYUQN010000394.1:0-12712 GCA_043756725.1 Saprospiraceae bacterium | reverse complement strand
TTTTTTCAAGCTGAAGGGCGGCATTGAAAGAATTACCCACATTGGTATTGCTGAAAACATACGCTGTATTTGTACCTTTATCACCCGCTGCATAAATTGGGCGTGTATCTGCACCTTGTAATTTAGCCGTTGGTTTTTTCAAACCGTAGTTTCTAACCATCATACCATTAATGTCTTTTGTGTAAATAACATCCACAGAAGCAATCCAGTCTGATTTTGTCTTGAAATCATAACCCACGTTGGTACGCCATACTTGCGGGAATTTAAAATCTGGGTCAGTGACACAGTAGAAGAAAAAGTTCGGATTTGCCACTTGGTTGCCTATCCACACGAACGGGAAACGACCTGTGAACAAACCACTACCCCCCCTCAGTACCTGGCTTCTATCGCCCATCACATCATAATTGAAACCAACTCTAGGTGAAAACAAAGGTGTTGACTTAGGAAAAGTCAAAGAGCTTAGTTTTACAGCCGCAGCGTTTTCATCGTAATATTGGATTTTATCATCGTAGCAACAGTTGCGTTTGATGCTTTCTTCCATCTTGGTTTTTGTATCAAAATACAAAGGCGCATCTATCCGCACACCTGCGGTAAGTGTCAGTTTTTTATTGACCGCAATTTCATCTTGTGCAAAAAAAGCGACCTGCCCTAAATTGGTTTCAGCCAAAGCCCAGTTGCCAAATACGCCTGTGCCTTTTTGATTGGCATCAAAAGTTTTTTTAGCTTCTGCCACTTCGCCATTAAGCCCACCGCTGTTCACAAATCTCGCAAAAGTATCTATCCCTAAGTCTGGGAAAAAGACCCGTGCGCCATAACCTGTCAAGTTGAAAGAGTTTTGAAAAGAGAATTTTTCAAAACTGGCTCCTACTGTGATGGTATTTTTACCCAAGTAAAAATTCAAATTGTCATTGATTTGAATCACATTTTGGTTCAATTTATTGGATATTGAAAACGGCTCGTGCCCTGCAATAATATAGCGTTGCCCGTTTTTACCTATATTGAGAACTGGGAAAGGCGTTGATTTTGGGTCACGTGTATCACGGAAAGACGTATAACCAAATTGTAGTTTATTGGATGCCCTTGTGCCAATAACTGATTTCAACTCGGCAATACCCGAATAAATTTTATTGTTGATGCGATAACCCGAATTGGCAAACTGCAAAGTAGTGGCATCGGGTCCACGACGACCAATAGCTGAAGGGTGTGCAGGTTTGTCTTTAAACGCATTTAAGGTATTGAAAGTCATTGAAAATTTGTTATTGTCGTTCAAGTTTAAATCGAATTTCAATAAGGCTTTATCGCTGTTCGTTTTATGAATATAATTTTCATAAGGACCCGTTTCGTAGCCAAATTTGCTTTTCAGAACTTGACTCACAGCATCTAAATCGCTTGCCAAAACACGGCTGATATTGGCGCCCGAAGTACCTCTATTGGCGTTGAAATAAGACCCCAAATCGCTCAAACGGCTTTGCTCATAATTGGCAAAAAAGAACAACCGATTTCTGATAATCGGTCCACCCAAGCTAAAACCCGCTTGTGTTTGTTTCAAATCTCCTTTATTCACAGAAACGCCATCTACTTTACCGCCTGTCATGTCTTTATTGCGGAAAAAGCCAAACACCGTTCCTTTAAATTGATTGGTACCCGATTTTGTAACAGCATTCACACTTGCCCCTGTAAAGCCCGCTTGCGTCACATCATAAGGCGCAATCGCCACGTTGATTTGCTCAATGGCATCGAGTGAAATAGGTTGTGCATCCGCTTGACCACCCGGCGTAGAAGCATCCAAACCGAAAGGGTTGTTGAAAATAGTACCATCCACCGAAAAGTTATTGAATTGGTCGTTGCGCCCTGCAAACGAGCCACCTTCTGCCGCCATCGGATTGAGACGGGTAAAATCGGCTTGCGAACGGCTAATGGTTGGTAAAGCCGCCAAGGTTTGAGCATTGATAGAGGTTTCAGCCCCTGTGCGGTCAGCCCCCAAAATATCATTGCGTTTGCCCGTCACCGTCACAGCGTCCAATTGAGAACTGGCTGAAACGAGTGTGATTTTTAAGTTTGTTTTTTGATTTAAGTTTAAAGAGACATTGTTTTGCTCAACATCTTTGAAACCGACAAAACTCACTTTTACGGTGTAAGGACCCCCAACACGCATATTGGGAATGGTAAACAAACCATCTTCACGGGTGATAACACCGTAGCGTGAGCCAGAAGGTTCGTGTGTTGCAATAACAGCCGCACCGATTAGGGTTTCACCCTTTTCATCGGTAACAACACCCGTCAGTGTCGCCGTTGTGACTTGAGACCATGCTGCAACGCTTAATAATAAAGCAGTAAGCACAGAGATTGAATGTACGTAAAATTTGGATTTCATTGGTAGATACAAAATTTGGTTAAAAATATAGTTTTTTCCTACAGTATTAAAATGACAACCATCCCTAAGACAAAAAGCCTTGGAAAGTATGGGAAAATAGGTTTTTCTTAGATTTAAAAATTTTTGCGTGACATTTTGGTAGAATACCCCCTCCCGATTATTTCGGGATGTACCCTAAGTAAAAAGCCATTTTCACGGATTTAGACTTATTCCGTTAAAAATTGTAATGGGATACTAATAGGCTGCACAGGAAGTTACATGACGCTTTAGGTTTTGCAATTGGTTTCAACTTCTCACTTATTGAATAGGTTTTGCATAAAAAATAAACGATTTTGCTTCGTGCTGTAAAAGTAAGAACTCCACCGCAGTTAATTGACATTTTTAAAGCAATAATTTCAAAACACTTAACTTTAACTTAATCTTCTCTTAATGTTAACTTTAGATAATAAGGCGTTCTTTGCATTAAAGTTAACGAAAAACACTAATTTACTTAATAAAGATATTGCAAGGAACTGCGTAGAAAAAAGGGCTTTTAGGTCAGAATAAACGGGTTCTCTTGCATAGAATTACAATACGAGTAGGTTTTTATTTTTAACTTTTGGGTGAACTTTAGCTTTAGGCTGGGTTCACCCGATGGTTTTTGGGGCTACTTAGGCACTCTAGGAAAGCCCGAGCGACCCCCGACCCCTAAAGGGCAATGCCATTAAGCTAAGGATTTATTATTAGATTTATTCGGGTTTATGTAGAGACGTTGCAGTGCAACGTCTCTACGTAAACCTCGGGTAAAAATCCTTAGCTTAATGGCATTGCCCTAAAGGGAAGGGCTGTTAAGTTCTGATTTTAGCACTCGAAAAAGCCCAAGCATCCCCCTACCCCAAAGGGGAGTACATCCGAAGTAAGTCAGAATTTGGTACTTTTTCAAAGTTATTTTGATGAAAGCTTGCAAAAATCTGGACTACTTCGGATGTACTCCCCTTTGGGGTAGGCTTTTTCAGATTATGAAAAAAGCCCCGCATAAAGCAGAGCTTTCAAAATTTATCAAACACTAAACTAAATTTAATCCACTTTTTTTACCTTTATAAAGTGTATAATGCCACAACCCAAAATAAGCACGCCTAATTTCAAATTTGGTCAAATGCGGGTTTTGCATTGGTAAAAAAATGGTTCACAAAAGCCGCTTTTGTAGCGGTGAGTTGCAATTCATCTTCCTCAAATTCTGGCTCTTTGACTACTTTCAAGCGGGGATTGACGACATCAAAATCTGTTTCATCGTAATGATAAATAGACCAACTTTCGTGTGAATATTCCAAAGCGGTCAAATTTTCAACCCAATCCCCCGAATTGAGATACGTGACGTTGCCAACGGTTTTATACTGAGGGGTATGAATATGCCCACATACGACATAATCATAGCCTTGTTTCTCTGCCATTTCTATGGCTTTTTGCTCAAAATCACCAATAAACTTGACGGCTTCTTTGACCCTCATTTTAATGATTATGGAAAAAGCAATAGGCTGTTTGCCGATTAATTTCATAAACCAATTCACTGACTTATTAAACCTTATAAGCGTATCGTAGCTTTTACCCCCAATTTTGGCTAACCATCGAGCTTGCACAACAGAAGCATCAAAGACATCGCCATGAAAAAACCAGAATTTTTTACCGTCTTGTTGTAAAAGTAAATCATCACGCAGATGAAAATTATCGAAAGATAAAGGCGAAAAACGACGGAGCATATCATCGTGGTTGCCCGTGAGGTAATAAACCTTTGTGCCAGAAATAGACATTTTGAGTAGTCTATTAATGACCTTTATATGTTCCGTTGGGAAGTAGGATTTTTTGAATTGCCACATATCTATAATATCCCCATTCAAGATGAGAATATTGGGCTTGATGCTCTTTAGCATGGCTACCATAAGTTCCAAGATGAGTATCAGAAATAACAAAAATATCAATTTTACGTTTCATTCGCCATTTTAGTGTCTGACTGTAATGAATGCAAAATTCATGTGTAAAGTTAAATTGTATGTGAAGTCAATATTATTTAATCATTAAGTTTTGTTTTCTTTTAATTTTTACTAACCCTTTTAGGGTGATACAATAAGGCTTAACGCTCTTTTTTATCATTTTGTCCACTTTTTGTGGGCAACTTTTTATAGGACAAGACAGAGTGAAATTGATTCAATTTAACATAATTTAAATTATAAATCAGCGTCATGCACGAATAACCGCAACAAATACGCTCGTCAATCAACAATGGATTTTTTTCTACCCATGTATTGCCTTCGTCCAAACTCAATTTTATCGTCATATTTTTGCGCTCTTTGGCATCATTTGGGTTTGAAAAGGCTAAACATCGCCGCTACTTATCCCAAAGCACACAATGCTCAGGCAAATCCTTTCCAATCATTTCAAGCAACTCAATCGCATTCAAACACCATTGCGCCGTGTTATTGGTTGAAACATTCGGCACTTCCAAAATCGAGCGCAAAACATCGGGTGTAGCAATTATTTTACTTGGAAATTCGCTGTTTTGCTTGTAATATTTCGCATCTAAAAAAGTTGCCCATACTTGTTCCCCGCGTTTTTTATCTCGTTTTTGAAACGCATAATAAGCAGGTAATCTGCAAAAATGCGGCGATAAATCGCCTAATTGTACGCTTTTATTGAAAACTTTAAACGTTTCTTCCTTTGATGCCCCATACATATCGCAATATTGCGTCCACAAGCGTTGCCAGTCATTGTCTTTGAAACTTTGATTGAGTTCAAAGGCAATTTCAGGTCCACCCATCAAAACGCTGAGGTGCGATTGCCCAATATCAGTAGGTGACAATTGAAACATATCACCTGTTCTATTATCATAACCAAAAGCTCCTTGCACACCCGAGAAAAAGCCATAAGGCATTTTTGAAAAGCTCTTTACGCCCCTCAAAATTTTCTCCTTCCAAACGGGGTTGCCAGTCCGCTCCCATTCTGTCATCCAATTACCCACCAAAGCCAACCAATCAGGTCCAATACGAGCATGTGTAGGGTATTCCGATTTCGGTAAAATCAAGCGTAAAGGGTCGGTTTTCACCATCGCATCATCCGCATTAACGACTTCCCGCATGAGTTCACCCGTTCTTTCATCCGTCGTCAAATAGTAATAAAAACGCTTTAAAGAGGCTTGACTAACGCGCACCTCCTTTGCCCCGCAACCCCAATGCCGCACATTGTGGCGTGAGCCTAAACCTGCAAATGTGCCCAAATGATACACATCTACTTCGCTTGTGTGCCGTGTCATGGCTTCTGCCATGTGAAAAATATCGGCTCTACCTGTCCTCAAAAAGCTGTACCAAAGCCATAAATCGGGTACTAATTCCGTATTTGCCCAAGCGAAACCGCCAATATCGTATCGCCACGCATGGCGCACATTGTCGTAGCTGTGCATCACATCGCCATAGTTCCAGAAGCCATACCAGCGGCGTTGTTCTATTTCTTTTTGGTAAAATAAAATCGCTGTATCTAATTGATTTTCAATCCATTGCTGCCCTTTTGTCGTCCGATTGGGTAAACTCCACACACCAAATGCCCCTACGTCGTGCAAATACTGAGGGGGGGTAACAAGCAATGGCAGCGTTTCAATCAAGTCTGCCATTTCACTGAAAACAGCATTGGAAGGCACATTATCATGTAAAAACAAAGTCAATTCGCTCGTTCGTGCTACCCCTTGCGCTGTTGAAAATCCGGGCTGCACATCTTCATAACTGGCTTCCAAACCATGCCCATATTGCAAGGTATCATAATGCCGCATATCCATCGCCTCGCTATATGGCGACCACAACCACCCCCTCAGTATAGCGGCATCCGAAGCGGCATTTTTAACCTCCAAAGCCGCAGGAAAGGCTTGCCAAAAATGGCGAATACCCAAAGTCATTCCGCCTGAAACATCGCCTATAAACACCAATCCTCTTGCCCGAGTGCCTGCATTGGGGTCAATCCAAGCCCCTTTGTCGTGCGCCCGTTTTTGGATTGAAAAACCATCCGCCGTGTGTTGCGTCAAACGGAAGTCGCGCCAAATTGCCCAATCTTTGATAAGGTTTTGACCGTCTTTATTGTAAGATTCGATATTGGGAACACGCTGCCCTTTAATCTGCGTTTCATAGACATTTTTTTTATCTAAAATCAAAGGTCTTCGCCCCGTCAAAGGTTGGACAGGTTCTGCCCATATTCCACCGCTTTCACCCCCAAACCGCACGTGACGATTCAGCACTTGTTCCCGCATGGGTACGCCAAATTCCCAACCAATGCCTTTGATAAAATCTTTTTCACCCTCTCCGTCATATATCAAAGTTTGAACGATACGGACGTTTTCTACCCCTGCATAAAAATATAATCTTACGATAAAAGGGAGTATGGTTTTATTGCCATTTGAAAAAACGCCTTCAATGCGAATAACGGTTTTAATAGCCCCTTTTTGCTCTATGCCTACTTTTTTTATCGTGCTTTTAAGCGTCTCTTTTTTTATGTCGCTTGAAAAATCTTCATCGGGCGCGTTTTGCCAAAGGCATTTTATATGCCCGCCAATCCCAATAATTTTGTCATTTATTTTTAAAGAATCGAGTAAAACAGTACCCGTTTTAGGGATTTTGCAAGCTATTTTACCATTTTTGATGAAAATACTGAGGGGGGTCTCTGTGAGTTCTACGATGTCAGATGTTTGATTTATGAGATTTTGCCCCTCTCCTACCCTGCCGATTGTTAATTCAAAATCGTCTGTTTTTTGAGGTGTCGTTGCGGTTGCCAAGCCGAGCCATTTTAACGAACCATCGTCCCAATAAGCATTTGTCCATGTTTGTAATGGCAGGATTTCACCGTTTTTATTTTTCAGTATAAAAGGGGTATTCGGCTTGATTTTGCCACGTTCGAAGGGAACACCCCAGCTAATACCTGTTTTTAAGGATGGGGTATTTTTACTCAACCAGTGCAATTTTACAGGCTGTATTTGAGAAAATGCAAGGCTTAGTTTTACGATAAAAAAGAGGGAGAGTAGTCTGATTTTCATATTCTGTTTGTAATAATCAATTGGGAAATGTTTGTTTAAAAATCAGTTTCTAAATCATACCGCACCAAATAGGTTGTGACCAATACATTTTTATCTTTAATAAAATCGGCTTGTTCAACCACATCTTTATGCGTCACAGTAGAGTTAACAAAGACTAAATAGGTAGCTGTTTCAAGTCCCATTCGATTTGCATAATAGGCGACTTGTTCTTTGCCTTTATTAAATTGCGTAATATTTTGGTAGACCTTACTCTCAATCAAGCTTTCTTCGCCTTTTATGTTGATAATCATATCTGTTCGCCCGATATTTGTGTGGGCTTCAATATAAGATGTGCCACCCACAACACCGAGAAAAGCATTGATATAGGTTTCAAAACTATACATTAAAGCCGCTTCTTTGATGGATATAACTTTACCGTCCTTATCGTGTTCTAAAAAATAACGAAAACCTCGTTTTAACGCATATTCTTTATATTTTCCCATCACTTTAGGCATTTTTAATAAGCCTTCGGGCGTAAAATATTCACTCACATCTATGTTTTCTTGAATACGCCCTTGTTCACCATTTAAGTAAGGATAAAAAGCCTCATAAAGACATTTGCGATAAAGTGGGACACGAAAAGTGATAAAATTATCTTTATCATTGGTAATTATGCCATTAACATAGAGTTCTTTAATATGGTCTCTATAAATTTGAAAAGGAATTTTAGCTTCTGTAAACAAAAGCTGTTCTAAAAAATGACGGTGTTTTCTACCTTTATTAATAATATTAGACACATTTTTGTCAATTGCCAATCTTAAATACCAATCTTCAACGGCTAAATAATCGTTGTAATCAATAACAGGTTTTTTAGGATTATCTTCTATTAATTTAGCTGCAAAACCATTGACTAAGCCCGGTTGATTTGCTGTAATATCTGAAATCTTTGCTTTTACTGAGGGGTCAAATAATTGACCTGTTTCCGCTTCATGTTGTCCTAAAAGTTCAAATGTTTCTTCGTTCGTGAAATAAGGTACATTAAGATTATCAGCAATATTAAAAGGGCTTGCATTGTCTTGTACCACACCTACAATATTGCTAACGCCTACTAAAATAACTGATTTCAAACCATGAGTAGCTCTTGAATGATAGAGATTGCGAATTGAATGTAAAAACTCGCCAAAAAAAGCAGGGTTAATACCTTCTACTTCATCAATAATAAGCACTAATTTTTTATCTTTTATTTCTGAAATATGGCTAAATGTCATCTGCATAGTCAACCCTTTCCAATCATAGCCCCAAAATTGATTCAATTGGTTATGAAATTCATATAGAAAAGAGTCTAAATTAGATGTTCTATAATTTTCAAAATTGATATATGCCACTTTATAATCTTCTGTTTCAAGTCTATCCGCTAATAAGCGAAAATAGGTGCTTTTCCCCGTTTGACGAGGTGCCCAAATGGTAAAATATCGGTCATTGTGTATTTTATCCAAACCTTCCTTTATAAGTTTAGGGCGCATCAATGTATAATGCTGCTTTAAAATATTAGGACCTGATGTATTAAAATAACGCATTGTTTTATAAATGAGAAGGATTTAAATTTTCTCTAACGACAAAAATAGGCTTTTTAAGACAGAAAATGTGTTTTTAAGCTAAAATACTGAGGGGTACTACTTCTTCTGCAACAACTGCAAAGAGCTATCATTAATTTCAAATTCCTTATTTTTCAACAACTGAATCACCTCCGCACCTGCTAAAATAGTCGGGCCATAACCATGTGCCGCAAACGGGCTGATGGGGCGATGGTAATAAAATGCTGGGTCAAACGCCATGCCCGTACCCACGCACGTGCCTTCCACCTGCCCTTGCATGTTCACTTTGGTAGAAACGGCATGCCAACCCAATAAAGCCATCGGCGCATAAGCCAAGCCGTCAATCCAGCCACGATTGATAGCATGGGCAATTGAATAAGTATAAATAGCAGTTGCAGACGTTTCTAAATAAGAATCGGAACGGTCTAAAAGCTGATGCCAAAAACCTGAACCTGATTGATAGCTTGCTAAGCCTCGGACATGGGCGCGTAAAAGCTCTAATATCGCTTGGCGTTGTGGATGATTTTCAGGTAAAACTTCCAATAATTCCACTTTTGTCATGATTGCCCAACCATTTGCTCTTGCCCAGTGAAATTGTGGATGCTCGGTCATGCCTTCTACCCAACCGTGCATATACACGCCTTTTTCTTTATTGAACATCCGTTTTGAATACGCTAAAACTTGTTTACATGCCTCATCATAATACTTCGTGTCGCCTGTCATTTTACCCATTTGAGCCAATGCGGGAATAGCCATAAACAAATCATCGAGCCAAATTGTATTGGGTTGCGGGCGCATACGGGCAAGCGTTCCATCTTTCAACCGATGCTCTTTGTTTAAAATATAGTCAATATGGATATTGATTAAAGGCTGTAAATCAGCTTTGCTCCCACCCCTCACGGATTTTATCATAGCGGCACACATGGCACCGCAATCGTCAAGCGCACGTGGCAAAATGAGGTTGCGTAAAGGCGTTTTAGTGCCCCAATCACTGTTGTTTTCAGCCGTTTTTTTAAAATAAGGAGCAGATTCTGCAAGGAATTGCAATCGTTTATCCGCATATTTTTTAAAACGGTTATCGCCTGTCGCTTCTGCTGCCAAAAACATAGCCCCATAAGTGACACCCCATTCGTAGCTCACTAAGCGAAAATCGCCTTTTTCCAAAGCGGTGTTTTCATCCATTTTAGATAAATCGGTGACAATATCTCCCGATTTTGCATTCACATACTGAGGGGGGGTCACGGTATCCAAATACCCTAAAATACGGGTTAAGATTTTGGTGACATTGTCTATTTCAACCTTACCATACGGAACAGGATAATCGGCTTTGAGCAAGTGCAAAGGGGTGTTGGAATCGTTGGCTTTTGTTTCATTACGCTGTGCATTAAGCGTTTCAGTGAAAATAAAAAAGCTTACACAAATTGTAATTTTAGTTATTAGATTTTTCATTTTATCAGACAGAAGATTGTAGCTTTGAAACACATTTTTAAAAATTAGAATCAAAGGTAAATATCGTTATGATATTTGATATTCAAACTATTCCCTTCCTTAAAATGACAAATTACATGCAGTAGCATAGTGTTAAAATCAAAATAAGTTTAAAATGAAGTTACTTTGATTTTAACATGAAACAAATGGAGCTACTGAGGGGGTAATTATTGTGCATGTTCTTTCAAAATATCATCTAATTTCTTTTGTTCTTCTTCTCCACCTCCAAGGATTCGAGCAACGATACGCCCTTGTTTATTGATAACGAGGGTTGTTGGGTATCCCACAACATCAAACAAGGTAGTAGCATTTGAAGGGTCTTTATAATCTACCCAAACATGACGCATGGCTTGCAAACCGTCTTTTTCAATGGCTTTTAACCATTTTTCTCTGCTGTGGTCTCGGCAGCCAAACATGATGATTTCTAAGCCACTTGCAGCGTATTTTTCTTGAACTTGGCGCAAATGTGGATGGGCATCACGGCACCAATAACACCAGCTACCCCAAAAGTCTAAAATAACACAACGCCCTTTATAATCTGAGAGTGAAAATGTTTTACCCTCTTTATCCACAACAGTAAAATTAGATGCCATACTCCCTTCTAAAGCAGCCTTAGTTTTTGCGATTTTTGTTGCTAATTTTTGCCCATATTTCGTTTGTTGTACAGCAGGTGTCATTATGTTGAAAACAGAGTCCAATGTTTTAATATCACCATCAAAACCAGACTTGTTATATTGAATATAGAGTAAATGAGCTGTTAAAGGTGAATTCGGATTCCTTTCAACAAAACCTTTTGTACTTTGTATCCCAAATTTTGTATATCTCCAAAAATAGTCAAAATCTAATTTTTCCGTTTTTGCTTTTCCCGCTTCGGATGTATCCATTTTAGAAATAAAATATTGTCTTTTTGTTTCCAAATAGGTTTCATATTCGGGCTTTTCCTCTTCTATCAATCGCATTTGATCTTTATTGATAGGCATATCTGAAACAATTTCAAGCAAAGGCATCTTGTCTTTATGCAATTTCACTTGAACAACACTTCCCTTATCTAACCACACTAAGCCACTTAGTTGGTATTCTACAAAACCATTCACATCATCTAATTCAGAACCCAACATTATGGCAACTGGGGTTAATTCTGTAATATTCAAATCCTTGAAAACAAAATTACCATTGTTATCTGTGAGCGTACTGTCCCGAATAGATAGATGACGATTGTGTGGGTATTCGTCCATGCGTATCCTTACCTGTTGGTTTGGATAATCGGCTATTCTACCTAAAAGTTGAGCTTTTTGAGCGATTAATTGCGTTGTAACGGCTATGGTGATAACCAGTGTTTTAAAGAATTTCATCTTTGAAGTTGTTTAGATTTAAGTTAAATGATATTTTTTAGGTAAATAAAGTTATTATAACTTCATTTTAAGGTTATTTTAACTTTAAAGTAAAGTTAAAATAACCTTAATTCTTGTGAAATCATTCAGGTTAAAAATAGGATTTTACACAAATATTGAGCACTGACAAGTGGGCAGTGTTACATTATTTCAAGTAAAAAACATCAATCAAAGGTTTCACCACGGGCGAATTATCAGGGTTGGCATCCATAATATCCCCCATATATTTCCACCACCGTTGCATCACTTCATGTTGTGGAAGTGTATCGAGTAAAGCTGGATTTTTGATTTTTAAAATGGCAAATAAGGTATGCGTTTCTTCATCTAAAAAAATCGAATAGTCTTTAATCCCGATGCTTTTTAATAACGCAACAAGGTCTGCCCAAATTTCATCATGGCGTTTTTTATACTCTGCAACTTGTCCTTTGTGAAGTTGCATTTTGAAAGCGACTCTTTTCATATTGATAAATAGTTTTAATAAATAAAGTTAAAATAAAGTTATTTTAAAGTTATTATAAAGTCATATTAACTTTAAAATGACTTTATAAATCGGAAAAACTATAAAATACTGAGGGGGGTCACAACCGTTATTTTCACACGAAGGAAAAAAGCATGCTTACTAATTCTACTTTGGCACTCTAAAAATCCCGAGCAACCCCCTACCCCTGAAGGGGAGTACATTGCGAAGTCATTGCAAAAAGTGCATTTTCCGAGAATTATTTTTATGAAAAAAGTTCAAGAATTCAAACGACTTCGCAACCCCCTACCCCTGAAGGGGAGTACATTGCGAAGTCATTGCAAAAAGTGCATTTTCCGAGAATTATTTTTATGAAAAAAGTTC
>JAYUQN010000393.1:0-4411 GCA_043756725.1 Saprospiraceae bacterium | reverse complement strand
TATACTCCCGTAAAAATTTTTCTTCTTGCGAAGATGTTGCGTTCAGTATTTTACTAATTGTCCAAGAAGTCGTATTGAAAAAACCGTATTGCCCTTCGTATTCTTCCATTTCAATATCTTTGACAATTTTTTCAATGCTTAGATTCTTTTCTTCTTTCACTTCTTTGGTATCTGTTTCAAGTGCACCATATTCTGGATAGCCTTGAATAACCATTTGTTGCGTTAATAGGCGTTTATCTTCCAAAACGCACTCAATACGTGGTAACATAATGACAGGCAAAATGACATTTTGGTATTCGTAGGCTTTAAATTTGCCCCGCAGTTTGATAGCCGATTTCCAAATCTCATCGGCTTTGATTCGAAGCTTCTCGTTGTTGAGTATCATATTAATTGGTTATTTTTGGGCAAAAGTAGTTAAATTTGATAGTACCTTGTCAAAGATTCCACCAATAAGTCATTTTCAAAACCAATGCCCTGTTTTTTACTGAAAAAAGGGAAGAGGAAGATGGGAAAGGCGAAGGCAGATAATTTTCCGTATAATTATCCGTATAAACGATAAACAAATCGGATGCGGGTTTATAGCGCCATTGCAAACGGGTATTGAGGTTAATGTTTTTTTGCTGCTCGTTGTATTGCGCAAAGGTGGTGAAAAACAGTTTATTGCTCATCGTCACATCCAAACGGGGACCTACCAGCCAAAAAGATGTTGTACCCCAGGGCTTTGGCAATCGAATATCATTATACGTGGAGCTGATTGCCAAACTGACATAAGGCTGAAAACGATAACCCACTTCGGTTGTAACAGCCAAGCGTTTACCATTGGCATAATAACCCCCATAACGGGTTGTGAAACTATAAGTAAAAAGGCTTTGCGGTTTCGAGAGAAATTCTGTACCAAAGGCATTCCAATTATGCTCTGTGCCCCGTGCTAAAGTGTCACCACTAAAATTGGTTGGGTCGAATGGACTCGAAAGTTTCACATAATCATGTGCCGTCCAAACGGTGAGACTGGTGCGGTTCCGAAAAATGACATTATACATCAATGCGGCTACCCAATCTGATTTTTGAAAAGATTCATTGAAAAACATGTTTGAAAAAGAGCCGATGGAATGGGACAAAACAGACCCGCCTTTGGGGAAAAATAACCGACTGACCTGAGGATTGAGCTTAATAATGCCTGTACGTGGCACAAAACCCACCTCTGCATTGTAATTTTTACCAACATATTCATGCTGCCAACTCACTGTCCATTTTCGGTCATTGAATTGCAAATTGGCAGCGTGAACCATATCATTTCCTGTTTTATGAGGCGTAAAAGATTTCAAGAAAAAAGTTTTACCTGTCCAATAATTATTAGCAGAAGCAAGGTTGTATTCAAATCCAATATTGCGATTGTAGCGGGCATATTTGCCGTTGACATCACGGTTATAATCTAAAGATTCTTTGTTGATAAGCAACGCCCCAATATTCGACCGTGCAAAAACCTTGCGTTGTGCCGCTAAAACAGTAAAATTTTGCGAAGGCAAAGTGGCATTTTCTTCATTTTTACCCGTTTGCATATTCATCATCCCCACACGCCAATTTTCATTTAGTTTGCCACTCAATCGTGCGCCAAATTGAATAGGCACATTCAAACCGATGCGTCTTGAAAAGAAAGGGCGGATACTCGCATAGCCAAAACTGGCAAATAAATCGCCATTTTCAAGGAAAAACTGGCGGCGTTCTGGAAAAAATAGCTCGAAACGGTCAAGATTCGTCACCTGTCTATCTACTTCAACTTGTGAAAAATCTGGATTGAGGGTCACGTCTAAATTTAAAGAAGAGGAAACTGCAATTTTAGCATCACCGCCAATATTCCCTTTATAGTCCGTTGGTTTTTTATTGGCATAATCCTTTGTGAAACCACCCAAAATATAGGGAATTGCTGAAATATTTACGGAAGGGGCAGGAGGGGCTTTATCCCAAACCAACCAACCATTATAAGCCATCGAAGCTGTTGGAAATTGGCGAGGCATTGGCGCCCAAGCCGATTTTTCCGTAGATTTTAAATCATTTCTACTGAAATTAATACCCCAACGGGTAACGCCTTTTTTAAAGCGGATAGATTTAAAAGGAATAGCGGCTTCAAAAACCCACCTATCTGCGTAAGTTTTCACTTCCGAAGTCCATTTATTATCCCAACTCAAATCTACCGAGCCACCATTGAACATCATACCATCCCATTGCGCACCCACGGCATTAGCCCCAAAAGCAAAACCATTGGTTTGGTCATTGAAAGGGTCTATGAAAACAAGGAAATTATCATTTTTTCCAAAACCAAAATCACGACGCAAAGATTCTACCACAGGCTCTCCTTGCCCGCCATTGAAATTCGTTGCCACGATATACACATTATCGTTGTCATACGTCATGCGCACAGCCGTTTGGATACTTGCCCGGCTTGTATCCATTGGTAAAACCATGAAGAAATCGGCAACTTCTTCCGCATCTGTCCAAGCCTTTTCTTCTATGATACCATCAATTTGGATAGCAGATGTGGCAGGGCGTATATTGTATTGAAAATTTTCATTCTTTTTTTGAGCGTGTAAAGACAACGCAATTATGCTGCAAAGAAGAATTGTAAAAGCACTTCTCATAATGAGTTTCATTTTTTATTAAAATAAAGGGCGCAAAATAGAGATTCTTTCAGAGAAAGGCGTTTGTTGGAAAAAGTATTCGATGAAAGGCGCGAATGAAAGGGTTTTTGTTACCCCCTCTCCATAGGAGTCCCTTTCCATAGGAATCCCTTCGGATCGGACAGTATTTTGAGAAAAACTTATCGAAATGATCAAAGCACTTTAGGAAAAAATCTACATTTCTCCCCAATATAGGGGATTGAAGCCGCTATTTAATGCCTATAACTTTGTAATATCAAAAAATAAAGAATATAGAGAACCTACACATCCATTCCGATTTTAACACATTTTTGCCATTTTGCGTATCGAACAACTGATTGCTATTTACGATTGTCTCATATTGTACCAGATTTTACCATAATTTAATACATCCAATTTGTTGTACAGACAAAAGCTATTGCTGTCCCTGTATAACCCCAAAATAGATTGCTATTCAACTGCGTTGACCCCACATTACTTTGTTTTCCAAACGCCAAAAAACATTTTTTAACTCCAAAAAACATTTTTTAATTTCAAAAAACATTTTCAAAACTCCAAAAAACATTTTTCAATTTCAAAAAACATTTTTAATGCCCCAAAAAGTTTTTATAAATCCAAAACAACATTTTAATACCACTTTTTTAAACCTCTTGCACCTGACCCTTTGCAAGAGGTTCCTTTTTTATTTTCCCAATTCCACTGCACGGTTTAAAGCAGCCATCGCTCCATCAATAATATCCTGATGTAAAGTATTGATTTTGAAGGAGTTAAGTGCCGCTTCTGTTGTGCCTCCTCGCGAAGAAACCCGCTGAATCCAATCCGCACAAGACAAATCAGTTTTGTTATACAAATCCACTGCCCCCGTAAAAGTCTGCACCACCAGCATTTCCGCTTCCGCTTCCGTGAAACCCATTTGCCGCGCCGCTTGCATCATCGCATCCATGAAATAATACACGTAAGCAGGTCCGCTGCCCGAAATAGCGGTTGTGGCGTCAATCATACTTTCTTTTTCAACATACACGGCTTTGCCCGTAGTAGCCAACAGATTTTGCACCATCGCCAATTCCAAACGGGTGACATCGTCAGTGGCAGTGAAAGCGGTCATACCTTGTCCGATTTGAGCGGGTAAATTGGGCATAGCACGAATCACTTTTTTCACACCCAATTTCTCTTGAATGGCTTTGATGGTAACGCCCGCCATGATGCTCAAATAGACTTGACCGCCATCCGTATTTTTACGAATTTGCTCAAAAAGCGCCACAGAATCCTGTGGTTTCACCGCTAAAATGATGATATCTGCTTTGCTAAGGCATTTTTTGGAATCTAAATACACCATGCCGAGGTCTAATTGTTTAAGCTGCTTGGCTTTTTCTTCAAGGTGTTCGAGAATCATCAAATTTTCACGTGTTGTCACGTGCGAGCGCACAAAGGCTTGTGCATAGGTGAGACCCATATTCCCACCGCCGATAATTAGGATATTCATAATATTAGAAGTTGTTTGGGGAAAATGAAAAGTATAACATACCCCATGATTAAAACCCAAAAGAGGTTTTATTTTTATTTTTTGAAAAAAAATAAAAACAAAACGCCTCTCTGCTCGCATCGTGTGGGTTGATTATTTTTTACATCTTCCTTTGATAAAAAATTGGTCGGCAAAAGTACGGAAGATTTTTCATTTACATCAAATCAAAAATATCTTTCACCCCTATCACTCGGCTTACGTTGAAACCTTCGGCATAGTTGCAACCGATATAGCG
>JAYUQN010000392.1:0-4413 GCA_043756725.1 Saprospiraceae bacterium | reverse complement strand
TGTCAAATTGGTCAAAAATCAAGACGTCAGAGTGCAGGTCGGTTTGAAATTTGGGGTGAAAACAGAATAGTGAAAAGTGAAATTGAACCGTGAAAAGTGTAGTGTGAAAAAAAAATTTAGCAAGTAGAAAATCAAAATCAATGATAAAAAAGATAGTTCAGATTTATATATTCCTGTTGTGTACAATTGAAATCGGTACAGCACAACAGGAGCAAACCCTCCATTTTGTGCGTGAAATTTGGCAAGCCAACTTGACGAATCCCGCCTTGATGCCTGATAAAAAAATTCAAATACTCCTACCCAGTGTGTATTACAACCTCAATAGTCCCGACCTCACGATTCAAGATTTATTGAAACCAGATGCGAACGGCAAGTTGAGTATCAATGATGTGGTGAAAAATCGTTTGAAAACTCAAAACCACTTAGATGCCAATATCCAGATGCAAACGCTCGGCATTGTGTACAAACCGTATGAAAAACTGAGTTTGAGCTTTTATCATGCCGTGAATGCCAATCCTAATATAGATATGAATCGGGATTTGCTCAAATTGGTTATTGAAGGCAACAGTCAGTTTTTGGGTAAAAAAGTGGATTTTAGCAGCACCGCCAATGGCAGCATTTATACTGAATTGGGTTTTGGCGCCACCTACAAATTGCAAGAACACATTGCTTTGGGGGGGCGCATAAAAATATTGAACGGTATTGCAGGCGTTTTTACATCTAAAAATAAACTCGATATCACCTTCGATGAAACCAATTACAATATAACTTTTGACAATGATTTTGATGTGAAAGCCTATTCGCCTACCACTTTTACAGATATTCGTAAAGTCAATGATTTGCTGCGTTTGGGTTTCACTAAAAACAGAGGCTTTGCTTTGGATTTGGGGGCTACCGCAACATTGGGCAGGCTGAATTTTAGTGCCAGTATTATAGATTTAGGTGCTGCTATAAAATGGAAAGACGATGGTAAAAGCTATGCCTCAAATGGTAAATACAAATATTCAGGTTTGAATACAGACAATCTTTTCAACATAGATTCCTTCGATTCTAAAGGTTTCAAAGATACGCTTCAAAAAGTAATTGGGTATTCTGAAACCTTAAATCCAACGTTTACGCAAAAGATTCCGACAAAATTTTATTTGAGTAGCACGTACGAAATCAGTGAAAAACTGACTGCAGGTTTGTTGCTTTATGGTGAAACCGATGAGTTAAACGGCGCTAAATTGGGCATGGCATTGGATGCAACGCTGGCAGTTTCCAAATTTTTGAGTGCAGGCGGGAGCGTATCTTTACGCAATGGTTCTATCAGCAATCTGGGTTTACACGCTGTTTTGAAACTCGGTCCTGTCCAATTATATGGTGTAACCGATAATATTATTACAGCTTTTCAACCTTATAATTCTAAAATGGCGAATGGGCGTGTGGGTATAAACTTAGTATTTTAAATAAAAACATGAGACATCTCTAATTTTATAACAGTATATAATTACGCTAAAAAGCATCAAAAGACCCTTTAGGGGTGCAATATTGGTAATAATTAAGTGTATTTACATCCAAAAGCCCCGTTAGGGGTGTAATATTGGTAAGTGTTCGATGCCATTTCACCCCTAAAGGGCAATGCCATTAAGCTAAGGAATCACAAGCCGCCCCCCCGACCCCCAGAGGGGGAGTACATCCGAAGTAAGTCATAATTAGGTACTTTTTTAAAGGAAAGTGTACAAAAATCTAAGCTACTTCGGATGTACTCCCCCTCTGGGGGTCGGGGGGATGGCTTAGCTTAATGGCATTAGACAAGAGGCTTGGCGCGAACATTTTGCTTGGAATGATGATTTTTCTCTCATTATCGGACAAACTGCAACAGGCAGAGCAACTGTAGATTTGCTGCAACTGAATCGTTCTGGTTTGGTGAATGTCCGAAAAGCATTGGCGGCTTTTGGTGTTAAAATGATTGATTATTAACTTCATCCAACTATACATTCGCTCATAGTATAGCCATGTTCCGTTGGCGTATACGCCGTTACGCCACTACACATAGCTATACCATTCACTCAATTTTTTCTCTCTTTTGCTCAAAGTTAAGCCGAATAGACAAACCGTTTTCACTGAAGGGAGAATGCCACACGAAAGCCCAAATTAAAGTTGCGATACGTTGGTAAACTGTTGTAGAGATGCGAGACACGGCAGCGCAGCGGAGCGTCGGCCCAACTGCCGCCGCGAATCACACGATGAAACCCCGTAGCAGCCCCTGTGGGATCGCTTACAGCACTGCTGCTGTAACCGCTGAACCAATCGCTGCACCACTCCCATACATTACCTGACATATTGTATAAACCTGAAGCATTAGGTGAAAAACTATTCACAGCAGCCGTTTTTTCCTGATATTCTCCAATAATGGAATAAGGCTTTTTACCACCTTCCCCAGACCAAAAACTCATTTCTGATGGGTCTGCTACATTTTTGCCATTACCAAAACGAATATTTTTACCCCTTTCTCGGGCGGCATATTCCCATTCGGCTTCGGTGGGCAAACGGTATTTTTTACCCGTTTTAGCGTTCAGTTTTTTCAAATACTCCTGCACATCGTCCCAACTCACTTGTTCAACAGGCAGATTATCACCTTTAAAATTGGAAGGATTAGTGCCCATTACCGCCACCCATTCGGCTTGCGATACTTCGTATTTACCCATCTGAAAGCTACTCAAAGTGACCTTGTGAACAGGCTTTTCACTATCGTACTCTTTATCATCCAGCACATCGCCCATTTGAAAAGTACCGCCTTGCACTGCCACCATATCAGGCTCAAAAGGCAAGCGGTCGGGCTTGGTGAGTTCTTTTATTTTTTCATCGGCTAAGACATTATAGCTGCTGTTTTTATAAGAATTTTTAAAGTTTTCAAAATCACGCACCGATTTTGAGTTGCGGATGCGCTGCCATTCATTTATTTCATCATTGCGTTTCAGTGTGTTCAATTGGTTTTGTGCTTGTCCTTTGAAATCGCTGTTGGGGTACTGACGTAAGAAGTTTTCGTAAGCATAGACGGAATTTTGGCTTTGGGCTGATTGCCATGCCTCCAATTCGCGTTGGGCGTTGGCAACCCCCTCAGTCCCCCCAGCCGCCAGAGGGGGAGTTTCAGCCACAAACAAAAAATTGGCATCCGCTTGATTGTCTTCAAAAGTACCACCCCGAGGTTTAGGTCGGGCTTGTTTGAGATAATTAAACCACAATTCATCGCTTGTCAAAGTGCCATCATTGCTGAATCTGCCTTGCAAACCTTCCAAAAATTTTTGGGCAAACGTACTTTGGTCAGGTGTTGTTTTATCATCGGAAGTAGAAGTAAAAAAGAAACGGCTTTGATAGCGTTCATTTTCAGAGAGTAATTTTTGGGCTTCTGTCAATTCATTGCCACGAGAGCCAAAAAGCGGGTCACCGTTTTTAGTACCATAATCGGGGTCAAAAGAGCCACTGTAACACGCATCTAAGACCACCAGAATATGTTGGCATTTGAATTTAGCTATTTTTCTGCGCCAAATAGAATAGGCAATTGCCGTTGAACTCAATCTATCGGTTTGAGCATCGGCGGGCAAAAAATAGCCTGTTACATCGTCTTCTACGCTGCCATGCCCTGTTAAATAAATCAACAATTGCCCATCCGTCTTCCATTTTCCAGAGGCAAAATTTTGGCGATAGACTTCCAGTTTGCGTTGTATGGCATCTAAACTTGGGTTTTTCACCACTTCGGTTTCAAAACCATAATTATCCCGCAGGACAGTAGCCATTTTTTCTGCATCGCTTATCGGATTTTTTAGGCGTTCTAAACGGCTATCAGCATATTGTTCCACTGCAAAAAACAAAGCATAGTCCTTGCCTTTGCGTAAAGGTTTGTGTGTAAGCGGCTTTTCAAAACTTAAAAAAGCAAGGCTGAAAATAAGAGACAATAGGAGGTGTTTTTTCATGTGTGGTCGTTATTCAGATTGAGGATACAAAAATATAAATTTTGTGTTATATTTTCAAAGATTCTGAATTTTAGTAGAATTATGGTATTTCCAACACCACCCGTAAGCCCAAATCTTTACGCCTCTCTGTAAAAGATTGTTGGTTGCGGTTCGTAGAGCGAGAATAGACACCGCCTGAATCCCAACTACCGCCTTTATATGTTTTAGACGACCCCGATGAATCACCTTTAGGATTGATTAAAGGCGGCATAAATACTGAGGGGTTAAAAATTCATTCCGCAAGCAAACGCTTCACCCGTTGAAAATAGGGATGCTCAATACCTGCCGCTTCCAATTCGGCGATGTCTTTTAAAAAAACTGTATCGGCAAGGTCTCTATCTCTACGGTTAAATTTTTTGCCTTTCCATTTTCTATAAATCACTTCGGCTTTGTCGTATTGGTTATCGAACAGATAGCC
>JAYUQN010000391.1:0-4418 GCA_043756725.1 Saprospiraceae bacterium | reverse complement strand
GTTCATGTTTAGCGAGTTCACCGCCTTGAAATGCAACAGCACGTACTTGCGTCAATTTCACAAAACGCCCCGATGGACCCGGCTGCACCCTTTCCATTTGTTGGTCTAAAGACCGAGATACCAATTTGCGGGTTTTTTCTGTGTTGTTAGCAATCGCCAAATCATCGGCACTCATGCCTTTGGTGATGTATTCCCAGTTCATACTGGTTGCGGCTTCAAGTTCTTTACCTGTTTTGAAAACAGTGAGCGTCATGTATTCATACTCCGAATTTGTACCACTTGGGAACAGGCGACGATACAAAACCCAATCCACTATTTTCTCTTCCGTTTTGCGGCGAGCGTGGACTTTTTTCCAAGTAACTTCGGTTTTGAGGTATTGTTCTCCCATGCCAGGTTCAACTTTCATGTATTCCCGCAAAATGTAAAAGGGGTCGGTAGCGGAGGGTGTTTGAGCTGAAACATTAGGTGAAAAAAGGAAACAAAATCCTGCAAGCGTCAAGGTTTTGAGGGTAAGCCCCAAAAGATTGGTTGTTTTCATTTTACAATGGTTTTAAAAATTTAACAAAAGTGGTTCTTTTACGATTTTTATGGGAAAATACTGAGGGGGTACTTCCTACCAACTCAAACGGTCAATCACCATCCGCACTTCGCCTTTCACGAGGTTGGTTGCGGCAGTCGTTTGTTTCATTAAATCATTTACGTCTTTTGTCGGGTGGATTCTCTTGAAATATTCATCGAACCACGGTGCGAGGTAAGATTTCATATCAGGATACAAATCAACAGCGATGGAATTGTAGGGCTGTGAAGAACCAAAAGGCAAATCCATATTCATCAACCACCAAGCACTCATTTTACCGTCTTTTATGTGGGCAGTGTGAACGGGCATCCAAATGTCTCGTTCTATTTTGTAATGGTCAGCACGGGTTTTTCCTGCGGGCGAAGCGATATAATTGAAAATACCAATCTTCCCTTTTTTTGACCAATCATCGGGCATGATGCTTTCAACCAACGACCATACTTCGGATTTTACAAGCGTGCGAATCTCATTTGTCCGTTTCACGAGCGAGACTTCTTCGGGGGTTAACAAAGATTCCCAATTTGGATTGTTCGTGCCATCAACGGAATTAGCCAATTGGTCGTCGCCCAAATATCTGTTATGGGCAACATAATTGTATTCGCAATTTGCACCTCGAGGAGACACCAAAGCCCATAATGTCCAATCATCCATTTTACCCGCTTTTTTACTGGCGGCATGGAGTTTTTTATAGGCTTTTTCCATTTTAAGATAGTCCGCTTCCATATTCGGCGCAACTTTCATGTAAGCCATCATGACGTAACCTGTTGGCTTAGTCGGGGTTTGAGCAACGATAGGATTTGAAGCGCAATACAGGATTGCCAACAAAAGCAAAAAAAGCATGTTTTTCATTTGATAATGGTATTTTAAGAATGAATAAAAATTTTAATTGTACATCAATTTAGCCTGTATTATTACAAATACATTCAGAATCACGCCTATCAAAAGTATCGATAACAAGCCATAGACGATAGAAGAGGATGAATAGTCATCGTACGTCGCATCGGTTGACTCGTGAAGCTCGGCTGACACAGTAGCCTTAACGATGGATTTTGGCAGGCTGTCTGTGACCAACGAATTTAAATGTGTGGCACTTCGTATAGATGTTGTGGTGGCTGTCAAATCCCCCACTTGGGCTGATACGGTATGCGTAATAAACAGAATACTTGCAAAAAATAGTGATAGTTTTATAGTAGCTTGTCTCATGCTGCAAATTAGTTTAGTTGTTAAAAAAAGGGAGTTAGGTAAGTGTGAGCCTTAATGACTGGGTTGTTTTCATTTTATAATGGTTTAAAATTTTAATAAAAAGGTTTTCAAAAATTTATGGGTTGAAACGGGATAGGCATGTTAACCTACTCATTTGTTAATATGGAAAAAAGAGAAAAGTGAACTCAATTTTTTCATTATAATTTTGATTTTTTTTATTTAAAAATTTACTTGAAATCGTATAAAACCCCGAAAACACTGAGAGCGTGTCTCATGTTCTTGGCTATGGTTTAGGAAACGGATTTTTATTTTTTTGAAAAAAAATAAAAATCCGTTTCCTAAACCACTTGTCGTAGCGATTTTGAGGACAGTTAGACTACTGAGTGTTTATTCACTTGAGCGATAAACGAGTCGTGTTTTTAATGAAAAATAAGGAAGCGGTTGCACATACATCGTGCGCGAGTGTGAGAAGATTTTTAATTTTAAAAGGGACAACGGCTTATTATTTTCAATTTGGTTTATGCCTAAAAAGCATTTTCAACAATATGTGATAAAAGTAATATCATTTTAGAAGTAATGCAATAGCTAATAAGCGTTTTTATGAAAAAAAAGGGCAATTATTCGTTTTTTATTGTAATTTATCGGTATTATGTGTGTTCTGAAATAAAAACAGTAATTTAACGTTAGGGCAATAATCCTTTTTTAATAAAATGTAAATCAATTTAATATGACATCTTTACGCTTACTTACTGTTTTACTTCTTTTGACTAACTGCCTTTTCGCACAAGATACTCTTCGGAATATCTGCACGGATAATTCAGTTGAAGGCATAAACACATCTATTGATTTTTACAAAAAAAGATTGGAAAATAATGCTGACGACCAGCGTGCTCTACATGCCGTAGGTATGAGCTATTATAAATTGAATCAACAAAAAAAGGCTATTGAGTATTTTGATAAATTAATCTGCCTAAATCCAAAGTATTCAGGGGCATTTAGTAACAGAGGCATGAGTAAATACTTTTTAAAAGATATAACAGGAGCTTGTCAAGATTTTGAACAAAGTATAAAACAAGGCGAAAACCCAAAAATTATGGATGGTAAAAAATTAAGTGCTTTTGTGAAAAAAGAATGTAAAAATACAAATTGACAAGATGTTGCGAATAAATTCGCAACGACAAAAAAGCCTTTTTGCAACCGCAAAAAGGCTTTTTACTGAGGGGGGTATCCTGAATCTCAATTCATCATCACCCGCATCATCGGTGCACCACCTCTGCCACCTCGTCCACCGCCCATACCGCCAAACATCGGATTGATGGCATACGTGAAACTCAACATCACATACCGCCGCAATGATGTAATCGTTTCATCTTGAATATAATTGGCATCTGCCGTGCGGCTAAAACCTGTGCTTTTATTTAAAATATCAAACACCGATAGCTTGATTTCACCCCGTTTGTTTTTCAACAAATACTTGGACATAGAAGCCGACCATATCGGAATAGATTGGTTCGCCCCAAAGTTTTGTCCTGTATAAAATTGATAGTTGAAATCTGAGCCGATGCGGAAATTGTAGGGTAAAGTCCAATTAAAACCAAGCTCATAATCATGATTTAAAAACGTGCGATTCAAGTTAGATTGCAAAGAGTATTTTGTATTGTTGTTGGATACTCTGGCATTCAGATTAAACTCAAAACTATCCCGTAAGCGGAAATCTAAGCGCACATTACCTGCTGTCGTCAATGTTTTAGTCAAATTTTCAGCCGAATTGACCAAGCTGATATACTTGTTGTAACTCGAATTTGTGCCCACGCTGACCCGCCATTGTTTGTTCAAAGGCAAACTGTATTGCCCAAATATCATGGCATTCATGGCATCTTTAACGTTCACAGGCATGGTTGTGCGGACAAAATTGTCTGAAATCGTTTGGTTATAAACGATTTTATTTTGCGTGTAGTTAATTGTAGCATTGGCAAAAAAGCTGTTCATATTTGCCATATTAAACTTGTTGTAACGCATCCTTATCCGATTAGAATATTCGGGTATCAATTTCGGATTGCCTACTGAAATATTCAATGGGTCAGAATTATCAACGATTGGCTGCAACTGGTCAATACTTGGCTCACGCACATTGGCATCGTAGTCAAAACTCATACTGTGTGCTTGGGCAAATTCGTATCTGAAACGCACGTTTGGCAAGAAGTTTTTAAACGGATTGGGTTTTACCGTTTCATTTTTACTGACATTTTTACCCTGCAATAAAGAGTGCTGATAATTGACACCACCCGACACATTGATCTCTTTTTTAGCATAGCGCAAGCCGATACCACCTCGGTTGTAGGTGAAATCATTATTGAAAATATTGCTCAAAGCTGTATTTCTGGTTTTTTCACCATTGCGGAGCGTATCTACTTCCCGCTCCGTATCGTTATTGACACGGTTGTAAGAGTAATTAAATTCTAAATATGTGCGCTTAGAAAGGGGTTCTACAAAAGTGGCGGTTACACCATAATTTGAACGTTCTGTCAAACGATTATCGGTTTGGATGGTAGCATCCCGTCTCAAAAGCGAGGAGGTTGTACCATTGGGTTTGTAAAATTCATTGACTGCATCGAGGTTGCCATCCCGTTTATTATCG
>JAYUQN010000390.1:0-4423 GCA_043756725.1 Saprospiraceae bacterium | reverse complement strand
CAGATTCTGCAAAAGCCGAGTTGGAAGCTATTCGCCAATTTGCTGTGAAAAACAAGCCACAAGATGTCATTAAAAAATTCAATAAGAAAAATGATATTGTCTCTTTTTCAGAAGAAACGTATGAAAAAGGGAAAAACAAAGCCATTGAATCTTTGGGTTGGAAAGCAGGCGTACTCAGTGAAAGCAAACAAGGTGCTGATAAAGCATGGTCATTCATGAAATTAGAAAAAATATTGCCCAAAGCTCCCAAAACCCTCAAAGAGGCGCGCGGCTATGTCGTCGCAGAATATCAAGAATTTTTAGAAAAACAATGGATGGACGAACTCGCCAAAACCTACAAAGTGGTCGTCAATCAAGACGTTTTGAAAACAATCGTTAAATAATAGGTAATGGGTAATGAGTAATAGGTGATGAGAAACGGACAATGAGAAGATTCTCATTGTCCGTTTCTCATTACCTATTACCTATTACCTATTACCTATTACCCATTATCTATTTCTGCCGTCTGTCATAAACCAAGTGGGTTCGGGGTTTTTGGGGTCACCGTGATAATTGATGCAAATTTCTTCACCGGGTTCTATATCCTCGACAGCATATATTTCAAGGATGTGCTCTTCAAAATCCATGAAATAATCGGCATTGGAAGGGCAAAAGTGGTTGTAGAGTGAGCCAAAGCCTAAGGCAAGCGCGCATTGCTTTTGGTCGTCACCCCATAAAAAATAATAATCGTAGAGGGTTGTTTTATCCAACACTTCCATTTCACCTTCTTTCAATACAATGCAAGGGCATATCTCTATCAAATCATTCTTTTTGATAGGCACGCCTGTAAATACGCCTTTGCCGCCCAAATCACTCGGCGCAATATATAGAGCTGGATTTCGCATTATTCGTTAATAATTAATGGGTAATGGGTAATGGACAATGGGTAATGGACAATGGACAATGGGTAATGGGTAATGGACAACGGATAATGGGTAATGGGTAATGGACAATGGTTAATGGGTATTAGTTTCACAGTAATTAACCATTGTCCATTAACCATTATCCATTATCCGTTGTCCATTACCCATTATCTTCCACCCCTTCTTTTTCCTGTTGTTTCAACTCATCAATACTGAGGGGTACTTTCATTTCTTTTAGAAGTTTGCCAGAGGCGTCAAAATCGAGATTGAAATAATCGGTAGCTAATTGAAGTTCTATATGATAGGTCTTAAGTTTATCATTATCAACCAATTGAACAATGGCAATTTCAGCGTTTTTATATTTTTCTTTTAAAAACCGATTGATAGGCGCAGGCAGCGCTTCAAGTTCGATAAGCATCGTGGTTTGTTGAAAACGCCCTAAGCTATCAAATATCGCTTTATAATCATATCTACCATCATAAAAGGTGGCTAAATAACCTTTTTCAAGCGTATCCCAATACACTTCTTGGGCATTGGGGAACCGTTTGGCTAAAAAAGCTTGCATAGGCGAGGTATCTGCCTGAGCTTGCGTTACAGTATTTTGAGAAGGTGGATTCGGTTTTTTACAAAAAGTAAAAGCTAAAACACCAACAAATAGACTTATTTTAAAACCTAAAGAATGCATTGTTTTCAATTAAGACTGCAAAGTAACATTCAAAAAATGACTTATTTAAGGTTTGGATAAAAGAAAATAAACTAAAATCCTTTTAGGATATTCTATATCTTCTCTATATTTACGCAAATACATAGAAAAATAAAAAATATCAGTTTAACATAAAGGAAGGCAACGGCTTTCTTACATAATTCGTAAAGCAATGAAGAAGGCAATATGTCGGTTTTTATTCGAAAAAGTTTGGGGATTTCGCTTCGACCCTGTTTATCCAACAGCCGTTAAGAAATCGGTCATAGTCATTTTTCCCCATACCTCCAATTGGGATTTTTTAATAGGCGTTTTGACGCGCCCCAGTATTGACCTAAACGCCAAATTTGTAGGCAAAAGTAGCCTGTTCAAATTTCCATTTGGCGGTTTTATGCGGTGGCTGGGGGGTGTGCCTGTTGATAGAAGCAAGCATAATAATTTTGTTGATGCTGTTGCCGCCTTGTATAAAAACAGTGATGATTTAAAGATAGGCATTGCACCTGAAGGCACACGCGGCAAAGTCACAAGCCTTAAAACAGGCTTTTATTATATCGCTTTAAAAGCAGAAGTGCCTTTGGTCATGTGTAAGTTTGATTTTGGTAAAAAAATAGTGGGTTTTAGCGACCCATTTTATCCAACAGGTGATTTTGAAAAAGATTTGCCTCAGATTTTAGCCTATTTCAAAGGGGTGAAAGGTAAAATACATGAAAAAGCCTACGAGATTGGATAGAACCTATAAATAAAATGACTTAAACCTTAGGCTGTTAATCCTGCTTTACAATTTATCTAAATTCTTTAAATTAAATTAAATTAAGTATTCCATTATGAAAAAGATTATTTACACACTTTTTCTTTCCGCAACAAGTCTTCTTCTCATCAGCAACGCCGGTGGTAAGGCAGCCGTTGCTAACGAAGGAATGACGGGTGCTCCCGGCGACAGTAAGCAAGCCAATGGCACTGCCATCACCTGCCAAGCTTGCCACAATGGTGGCACTTTTAACCCAACTGGTAAGATTGATTTTTTTGATGAAGCCGGTACGGCGGCTGTCACAAAATATGAAGCGGGTAAAACTTATACTATTAGATTTACCATTACCGCAAGTGGCTCACCCGGAGGCTATGGTTTCCAGATGATTGATATTCGTAAAAGCAACAGCGCCAATGTTAAAGGGTTTTTACCCGCAACGTCTCAAGCCACGGGCATCCAAATCACCGCTATCTCATCTGGTAGTCAAGCCAATCGCAGTTATGCCGAGCAGAGGCAATCGCTTACATCTAATACCATTAATGTCAAATGGAAAGCACCTGCGGCAGGTACAGGAGCCGTGGTTTTCTATGCTGTGGGCAATGCCGTAAATCGTAATTCAAGCGATGCAGGCGATAATGGCACAGCGTCTGTCAATGCTGAATTCACAGAATTGACATCAAGCGTTAATGAATTAGCCACTTCTGTTGAAATGGCTGTTTCACCCAACCCTATTACTGAGGGGGTCATTCTATCGCTTTCAAGTAAAGTGGGTAAAAATGTACAAGTGCGTATAACAGATATAAGTGGCAAAACTGTTTTAACTGATAATCGGGCTATACAAGCAGGTGAAAACGCTGTAAAATTGGATGTTAGCCACCTTGTAAAAGGCGCCTATATGATTCAAGTTATTGAAAATCAAAATGTTATATCTAAAAAAATAGTGAAACTCTAAAAGCTATTTGATTAAGGTTTCGTCAAGTGAAAAACGACTTCTGAAAAGAGGTCGTTTTTTTTATTGGGTAATTTCATAGATTTTTAAGACATTTGTTGATAAAAGTAGCTTCGGATTCATCCGAACTCGTTTAAACGCCTTCAGGCGTTTTTCTAAATCTAAAGCTACATCAGACCTAAAATCTTGATAATCAAAAGACTATGATACTGTCCATGAGGGCTTATATAAAAAATTGTCTAAAAATTTTCTTAATTTTCCTTGCGCCAATGGCTTTTGGGCAAAGCCCAGTGGCTCCCGCTTTTGCATTTTTAGATTCCAATGTTTTACGAATTGGCGACCAAACAACCCTGCATATTGGTATAGATTATGGTGAAAAAGACCGTGTTATTAACATCAGCCCCGAAATGCCTTTAGATACGACGGTGTTTGAAATCCTAAAAAAAACAGGTTGGGAAGCAGGTGGACGGGGTAGAGACTGGGGCATTCATCGGGATATTGTTTTCACAGCTTGGGATACGGGTTTGTATAAAATACCTGCCCTTGTTTTCACCGTTCAGCACAGCAATGGCGAAGTGAGCACCTTTGAAACCCGTCCTCTGATGCTAACGGTTGAAAACCCTAAAGGCGTGGACGCTATGACCGCACCCGTTTCCATTAAAGAGATTATCCAAGAAGATAGAAATTTTGAAGATTTTTTACCCTTTGTTGTCGGCTTAGTCGGCTTGGTAGCACTCGTTTTTTTGATATGGGCATACAATAAGAAAAGAAAGGCTAAACAAGTTGCGCCTGTCATTCAACACGTCATTCATCCACCTCATATTGTAGCTGAGAGGCTGTTGAAAGAATTGCAAATCAAGCAGTTGTGGCAAAAAGGAGAAATTAAAGAATATTACTCCGAATTGAGTTATATACTGAGGGGGTATCTTGAAACGGCTTTCTTGATACCTGCTTTGGAAAGTACAACGGATGAGTTGATTGATGCGCTTCAAACTTCCAAACACCCCGCGTTTAAGGAGCAAGATGATATCATTGAAAAAATACAAGACTTGTTGCAAACAGCAGATTTGGTGAAATTTGCCAAAGTCATTCCACCCGACAGCGTACACGATAATTTTTGGGCA
>JAYUQN010000389.1:0-4423 GCA_043756725.1 Saprospiraceae bacterium | reverse complement strand
ATTTTTAGGTATTTTGCCTATGTAGAGACGTTGCACTGCAACGTCTTTGCATCATTTTTTTTGCTAAATTATCGGGATTTTACCCCGTTTCATGTATACTTCGAAATGTACTCCCCTTCTCCCATAGGGACTCCTACGGAGAGGGGCAGGGGGCTGCTCGGGCTTTAAACTAACCAACCAAAAATCAATCTTCGCTGCGTTTCCCTCTTTTATCACTTTTATAGCGTCCCCAAGAGAAGCCAAATTTTAAATTTATTTGACCATAAACGCCTGAAAAATCAGAATTTTTATATTTTGTAAAATCCGCATCTGACACAATGCGATAACCCACTTGCGCATCCACATGACACCACCGCGTAACGTTCATTTCAAGACCTACGGCAGGGTGAACGGTGAAAATAGGGTCTTCACCCGCTTCACCCGTTGCGCGCAATTTACCGCCACCCACTGCTACGGAAATAATAGGGTGAAAAGGACGATATGCCATAGGCGTAAAGCCAATCAATAAATTGTTAGAGCGTAAATTGAAATTATTACCGACGCCAAAAGGTTGGTTGTTGATATTATAGTGCAAGCCACCCACATAGAAGCGTTTACCAAACTCCAATGCCCACATACCGCCGTTATAACGTGACGCATCTTTACTAAAACTACCCAAATTGTAGCTCCAACCACCCCATGCACCACTTAAACCCCAACCGCCATCACCGATAATGGTTTCTTCTCGCTGTGCTGAAAGATGTGTACCCCAAATTGCCAAAAAGGCAACAATTATTATTTTTTTCATCTCTGACTGGATTTTTTAAAGTTAATAAATTGTGGTTTTTTACTGTTTTATGTGAAGACATTTTTAAAGAGAAATACCCCTATGCCTTTCAACTAAAGACCCATCAAATTTAAAGAAGTTACAGTAAAAAACAGCAAAAGGTCAAGGCTTAACAAAACCTTGACCTTTTTTAACAGAATTTAACTTTTAGCTGGATTTTTATGGAAAAGTATTATAAAACTCTTTGCGATGTGCCACAGAAATGAACTCCACTGTATCATTTTCAATAAGCACACCTATCCGATAATCACCTATGCGAATGCGATAAGCTATTACGCCTTTTAAACGTTTTAACTCTTTTATATCTTGCCAAGTTTGAGCAGCTTCAATATTTTCAATAGTATCAAGAATGTTTTCTGCTACTTTAGGGTTTTTAAGTTTCCTCACCGACTTCCAAAATTTCTCATTAGCAATGGCTATCATAGATTGTTTGTTTGTAAATACGCATCAAATAACATCCAATGTTTATTTTATATCTTGGCAAGTTGTTTTTTACGCATTATTTGTTTTCTCAGTTCTGTTTTAACGATGTTTATATCTACAGTTTTAGTTCTATCTACAAGCATCATTTTTTCATACAGTGCGGCATCTTCTTTTTCCTCCAAACTCATAGTTTCCCATTCGCCTGTAAGAACATACTTTTGGCGTAGGTTTTCACGAATAGTTTCCTGTTCCAGTTGCGCTTCAAATTCTTCACCTGAAAGTGTCGTTGTCACTTTGACTTCGAATTTTTCAAAAATTTGCAATAAGACATTTTCGTCCTGTTCATTAAACTCAATTACCAATGTTTTTATCATTTCTAATAATTTTAAAACAAAGTTAAAACATTCTTTGCTTAGTTTTTAATAATTTTTTTACTCATATAAGTTTCACTGTTTTTAATATGAATAAAATAAACACCACTCGGTTGGCTCGATAAGTCAATATCCATAATCAAAGGGTTGTCAAGGTTTTGTAAAGTTTTTGATACAATTACTTGTCCTGTTACTGTTGAAATTTCAAGATTCCCCCCCCTCAGTATGGAAGCACTTGAAAGGGTAAAAATGCCTTTTGAAGGGTTGGGATACACTTGCAGTTGAGCCGATTCATCTGCCAAATCCCGAAGGCTCGTGGGCACAAGCCCGAGCGTTTTTTTAGCATTGATTCTACCCCAACCATGATGGTTGTCAAAGCCTGCTACGTCTTGCGTCGGGTCACCTGTTTGATCATCGCAGCCTTTTTGTATGAAGTCTTTAATTTTTGCAGGCGTTAATGTTGGATTTTTAGCGAACATCAGAGAAGCCAAACCCGCTACATGCGGTGTAGCTTGCGAAGTGCCCCCCCAATAGCTGTTGTAATTGGTATTGGAGTCAAATTTTAAACCGAAGATATAGTTGCCGGGCGCACAGACGTCAATAAAACTGCCAAAATTGCTGCCACTTGTGGTGCTCCAAAAGAAAGGTGTTGACTTTTTACCGTTTGGATTCGTTGAGCCCACAGCAATCAGATTGGCGTAAGCCGCAGGATAACGCAAGGCATCTGTATTGTCATTGCCCATGCAAGCAATCACAATACAACCTTTATTCCAAGCATAATTAACCGCCGCTTCAAGCGAAGCGGAATTGCCAGAGCCAACTAACGACATGTTAATTACTTTTGCACCGTTATCAACGGCATAATAAATACCCGCTTCCCACCAAGAGTACAAGCCTGAATTGTCGTTTTTCAAACCCTTGATAATCATGAGTTTACAATTCCAATCTATGCCTGCATAACCAATAGCATTGTTGCCATTTGTTCCGATTATACCTGCCACATTTGTGCCATGACCATGATCGTCGGTGGGGTCATTATCGTTGTTGGCAAAATCCCAACCTTGCGTATCATCAATTTTACCGTTGGTATCATCGTCTTTGAGGTTGCCCAATATTTCTTTAGGGTTTTTCCAGATGCGCCCTGCCAAATCGGGATGATCGAGTTTTATACCGGAGTCAATAATGCACACCACCACAGAGGAACTACCCGTTGTAATATCCCACGCTTCCACTGCTTTTATGTCGTTCCCTGCTACTGCCGTCGTGAGTGAAAACGAGCCAGTATTACGCAGCGACCATTGGTTATTGAAATTGGCATCGTTGGGCATAGCATCAGGTGGGCACATTTCTTTGCCTGCGCCGTAGCCGATAAAATCGGGTTCAACGTATTCAAATTTACCTGTTTTTGTGTAGGCTACTACGGCTTTTTCAATATCAATAGGGTTTTTAAACGCTAAAGTAATGCTCCGTATTTCCCCACTGGCTTTGATAAAATCGGCTTTGTGGCAGCCCAATTGAGCGTTTAAAATATCCACATCCTCAATATCAAAAACCACTTTGGCGTTGTTTTCACTTGCCTGAATAGCGTGTTGATAAGGGCTTTTGAATTTCACTTTCAAGCGATTATTGGCAAATTCGGGACTCGGCATTTCTGACATTGAAAGATTTTGTGAAAATAAGAATGGCTTAGAAGAAAGGAGAAAGCAGAAGGCAAAAATGAAATAGCGCATAGTTTTAATTTTTAAAATACTGAAAAATCGGAACTTTACCTAAAACGAGAAAAACGCAAGCGACAGTTGCGTCTCTTGCGTTTTTCAAAAATAGTTCCATAAAATTTATTTCCAATACCTATTCGTGTATGGCTGTGACAATATATTGATAATCTAAAGAGGTATCGTCTGAAATTATCTGCTTGAAACCCGCTTGTTTCAATTCTTTTTCAACCGTGCTGAGCGGTACTTTGAGGTGAACAGGGGGTCCGACAGGGATGTTTTTTTCTTTATAATCCACGATTAAAATTTTGCCCCCTTTGGCAATACCCGCTTTCAACAAGCGCAAATAGTCCGATCTATTTTCAATATACATATATGTATTGACAATAATAACGGCATTGGCTTCGCCCGCTTTGAGTTTCGGGTTGTCCGTATCCACCAAACGGCTTTCAAAACGGGAACGCCACTGGGAAGGAATTTCCTGCTTAGCACTGTCCATATAAGTAATGAAACGTTGGTCAATATCTAAAGCGATAACCCTTTTAGCTTTAGGGACAAGGCGAAAAGCAAAAAAGCCAGAGCCTGCGCCTAAATCCACAACAGTTTGTTGTGACAAATCGCCCAAGCGGGTAATAATCATATCGGGTTTTTGCCAGATAAGACGGTCTTTGCTTTCATAATCGGCAAGTAGGTCGTCAATGCCATCTTTTTTAATTTTTTCTTTTTCTTCTACCCCTTGAAAGCCACCTGGTTTTTCTCGATTTTGCTGACAAGAGTTACAAGAGTAGATAATTGAAATCAGCACGAAGCTGAAAAGGATACGCCAATTAATTTTCATACTGTGAAATTGTGTCAAAATTTATTCAAAGGTAAAAAATTTAATGGATAACGGATAAGAGAGGATAGAGATTTTTTTTTATTTGAGAAATATCGTTCTACTTTGGCACTCTATAAAAGCCCGAGCGACCCCCGACCCCTAAAGGACAATGCCATTAAGCTAAGGATTTATTGTATTTACAAAAGCATCCATACCTTCTTTTTGATCTTGCGTAGCAAAAAGAGCATGAAATAGGCGACGCTCAAACATGATG
>JAYUQN010000388.1:0-4428 GCA_043756725.1 Saprospiraceae bacterium | reverse complement strand
CTGCAAATGTATTCCATTTCACGTGAAATATCAAAGGCTTAGATTTTTTGTTTATGCGTCACTTTTGAGAAAGATAGCTTGACAGAGTTATGAGTTATTAGTTATGGGTTATGAGTTGCCAAACTAACAACTATCCACTTTCACAGCCTTGCAGCCTTCTATTTACCTAAAAATAGAGAATCTGAAAACGTAACGTACCGAAACCGTAAAGCCGAATCTGTCGCCCAATCTTTTTCCGAAGGAACTCCTTTGGAGCAACATTAATACCCGCCAATTGACGCAAAGCGTCATGGCGCACTGTGCGCTCACAAAATTTATTCATCAGTAAAAAGATAAAAAATGACAACGATTAAATCTAAAAAGATAAAACCCGAAGCCCTCAAAGTGTTGAACGTGGATATTGAAAAGCCTTTCAACGCCAAAGAAGTATTTGAATTTCTGAAAGATGAAGTATTAAACGGGCATACAAACGTGTATAAAGCTTTTCTGCTTTTTCACCAAATGGGGGTAATTTTGGAAATGTTCAAGAAAGACAAAGATTTGAAAAAATCCCTTGAAATAGCTATTTCAAACATGGGCGAACAACCTTTTTACGGCTTTGTGGCTAAATGGATTTCAAAGAAAAACTACGATTATTCCGCTTGTGGCGATGCTGTTTGGCAAACGATGGACGAGGAAATAAAAGCCTTGACCGAAGAACGGAAAAAACGAGAAGAACACCTGTTGCACTACCAAGGCGATGAATTTGAAAAACCCGATGTGACGTACTCCAATTACGCAGAACTTAGAAAAGCAGCATAGGTAGTTGGTTAGTTAGTTGGTTGGTTGGTTAGTTCCAACTAACTAACCAACTAACCACCAACTCTATTTTTTCACCTATAAAATTTCTATCTAAAATGAAAAATTTGATGAATCCACTACACGACCTCAACAAAGTTTATGACGAAACCCTGTCATTGAAACAAATCCGCTACCTCGTGGGCGACCCCCTTCAATACCGCTTCGATGGCAACACGGGCATTTTTCGCATCGGTGAGAACAATGTTTTGACTCGACAAGGCGAAGCCATAAAAATCCACTGTCTCGGTTTTCGCATTTTCAAAGGGCGACCTTTTGAGCAATACAAAGAGATTGAAGTCTGGACCGAATTGTATTTTTTGACTGAAAACCTTGCCGTAGCGTGTCTTTTACTGAGGGGGGCTTCTGCCATTGATTTCAATCGCATGGTCTATTATTGGGGTGCTTCGCCCATTGATACGGTCTTGGAATTGAAACCCCTGCAACGGTACAGCAAAGAACACGGCAAACAATATTGGGTCGTAGAAGCACAATTTACCCTCCACACCACCGAAGAACAGGCTATTTGCGACCATCTGCGGGATACGCTCACCGACCTTTTTAGGTATGGTTTGGTAACAGGGGCTAATGCGATTTTGATTGAACACAATATTCGGGGCTGCGAACTCACCATCAACCACAGTGCAGGGGTCACACTTCCCGAAGGCAATCCAACGGAATCGGACCCGTTTGCAGATGCTGAACCGATTCAAAAGACCGATGAGGATTTCAAAGAAAGCAATGTGAAAGCCCTGTTAAAAAAAAGAGCAGCGTAGCGTTTTTTATCATTCATACAATTACTTTAGGCGTGGCACAACCACGTGTCACGCCTTTTTTTTAACCAATCAAAATTTAAATAAAATGAAAGCGATACTGATTGATTCAGATAGTCAAACCCTCGAAGTCGTGAACATCAAACAAGGCAGTTTTTTAAAAGAAGCCTATAAGCTGTTAAATTGCTCATTGGTTGATGTTCAAACATTGACCGATTTTCCAAGATTGTACCACTCCCTTTATTTCGACGATGAAGGCAGAATAAACGGCAATCACCAAATGGGTTTCACTTATAAAGGAGTGCCGTATGTGGGCAAGGGTTTGGTCACAGGTTTTTTACCCGACATTGGCTACGAAACCGATGTGCTTTGTACGCTTAAAGATGTGGCACGATTTATCGGCTGGCTTTCGCCTGATGCTGTGGTGGAATTGAAAGCACAGGAGATTGAGGTGGTTTTTGTACCTTTTAAGTTTTGATTTATGGGCTTTTCGGGGAAGGGGGATTTTGAGAAATGGGTGTGAAATGGGCTGTATACTGAGGGGGTAAAAAAAACTGTGTCGGTTTCATCTCTGAAACCGACACAGTTGCTTTAACACTTAAACATAAAAACTAATTTCCTTACCTTTTTGAGCAAAGTTATTTCAGCCTAAAAATAATGATTTTATTTAATGTAATATAAAGATTTAGATAAACCTTGTTTCTAAACCACCACTCAAATGAGAAGCACTTTTGGCAATTTTATCAATAAGATTTAAGACAGCATAGGTTATTTTACTCCGTTGTATTTTTATTTTCTCAGGGTCTTCAATGCCTAATTGCAAATTTTTATTTATAACCGTTAAATCTGAATTATAGAGGATGATGGCGTTTTGATATTCATCATTGACTAAGGCATCATTGTCAAACATTTGCTCAATCGCTTCTTCTATTTTTCCTAATTTTATCAGATTTTTTAAATCCTTACAAAATTGCAAAATACCTGTATTCATCTTTTCGCCTGTTCTATTTTGCTTGTCTCCTTGAATAAGTTCTTTCAATCGGGCATCAAAAATGCCTTGTTGCTTTAATTCGCCTAATTTTATCAGCAAAAATAGTTTCTCGGCTTGCCGACTATCCTCAAATTCTAAAGTCATTACAACACTCCCTTTTTCAATTGACCTGACATTAATTTTTGAGCCCTCAACATATAATAAATGAGCAATTTCATTTACAATTTTTGCAGAATCCTTGTTATTAAATGTGGCGAAGTCTTGATTTATCTTTATGGCTACGTTTTTAAATTTATACTTATAGTGATAGAGTTCTTCTAAAATCAATTCAAGTTCAATTATCAACTCATATAAGCTATAAGTTATTTCATCGAATTTACAATACCGCTTTTCTGCGTTAATTGTCTTTGATTCCCAATCCTTTTCAAGATGGAAAAGTTGTAGGCTTAATGCCGATAGTTTTTCTTTGAACATGGCGATTAATAAATCAGGTATAATAGCATCTTCATTTTTCAGTATTCTAAAAAACTCATCAATAGTAGGGATCAATTTACCCTCTGATAGAAGCACTTTTATTTTGGAAAAAATGACAGCAATATCTATTTTTTTAAATTGATAGATGTGTTTAGCCTCTTCACCCAAGGCATAAAGAGCTTGACCTCGGTTGTCCTTTGTTTTGGCTTTAACAACCAATCCAGAATTCAATAAAAATTGATTAACTGTTGCCTTATCCAAATTAGAAGCCTTTGAAAGCCTATGCGCTGTCATCCACTTTTGATGATGATTCAAAAAGGTAAAGACTATTATTTTGGAGATTTCTGTTTTGTCCATTCCATTTGCTTTTTAGTGCTAACAAAGAATGAGATGAGCTTTTTCGAGCTCATGCTATATCAAATTCAATAAAAAAAATTTTCTCAATGGAAAACAAAACAGGTAGATTTGCCCTATTTAGGCTGTGTTTGTATTCGGTGTGTACGTTTCCTTGTCAATTTTAGCAAATATACTAACTCAAAGGGTTATTGTGTTAATACTTGGCAGTTTTTTTTAAATCATAGCTCCTTCCCTCCAATAGTTTCCAAAGGCAAAGTATTAAAAATTAAGCGATGCAATCGTTTCACCGAAAACACTTTTTTAGGTTTGGTTCTGCCGTGCAACCATTTTCTATCGTGAACCATGTAGCCTTGCCCTCGTTCAAATTTGTGTTGTATCATGCGGGCTTCCGTTTGATTTCGCAAAGGCAAAAACCACACATTCATGGGACTGTTGAGTAAATCATAAAATTCTTGATAATTGTCAATCGGTTCAGCGTTGTCAAGAATAGCTTCTAAGGTCTCTCGAACCTCGTTTGGCATTTCGGATATTGTAGGCAAAATTTCTTTTATTAAAACCGATGTGAGTAAAAACAGTGACTTACCCGAATCGTCAGGCGGTACATCTTCATAAACATTAAACAGGATTTTAGGGATGTATAAATCGCAATGCAAGGGAAAATAACTGCTATTAGAAGTTGTTAAAGGCGCATATAAGGCTTCCATTTGATTGTTTTGGGTTTCTACTATTCCCGCACGGAGTAGGGCAAAAATTGTATGAAAATCCAAAGCTGTTATTGTCTCATTGATTAAATCACTGAAACAGTGTACCTCCTCCCCTATCGGAAAATTATACAAATTTGCTATATACGGTTTGAGTTTATTAAAATAAGGCTCACACGCCACCCTGTTTGCGATGGTATAAGAATAATTGTATTCGTTGAAACCTTCTATAAATTCAAGTTGTACGGTTGGTAAAATACCCTTGCAATCGGCTTTTGCTTTCAAATAATCTTCA
>JAYUQN010000387.1:0-4430 GCA_043756725.1 Saprospiraceae bacterium | reverse complement strand
TCAAATTAGTTTAAATTTGCACCGTAATTGCAAAGAATAATAAAAAAAATACAGTGAATAACATTAAAAAAATTTCAACATGAAACCTATACATATTGTTGCCCTCGCTGTTATCGCTATCGGCATCGGTGCTTTGACATTACAAGCCAAAGATGTTGCCACTTACGCTAATTTCAGCGATGCTCAAAAAGGAAGTGAAAAAGTGAAGGTCGCAGGGCAATTAGCTAAGGACAAACCAATGGTTTATGACCCCATTAAAAACCCAAACAAATTCAGCTTTTACCTCCGCGACCAAAAAGGGCAAGAGGTTTTAGTGAATTTGATGAAACCCAAACCTCAAGATTTTGAACTCTCCGAGCAAGTTGTCGTCACAGGTGAAATGCAAGGTGAAACATTTGTTGCCAACGAAATACTGATGAAATGCCCATCAAAATACAAAGATGAGGAAATATATATGAAAAAGAACCAGAACTAATTGTTGAATTGTTAGATTGTTGTATTGTTGGGTGAAACGCCAACAATACAACAATACAACAATACAACATACAACAATTCATTGCTTCAACAATAAAACATACACAATGGAAAACCAAAAGTATTTAAAATTAAATGATATAGAAGCTTATAAGATAGCATTTCATTTATCAAATTATGTTTGGGATATTGTTATCAAGTGGGATTCATTTGCAAAACATAGCATAGGTTCACAATTCGTTGATGCAATAGATTCAATCTCAGCTAACTTAGCTGAAGGCTTTGGTAGATGGCATAAAAAAGATAAGGTAAAATTTTATAGATATAGTCAAGGTTCTATGAAAGAATCTTTTGATTGGAATGAAAAATCTCGAGTTCGCCAACTTATTACGAAAGAACAATACGACCATATTTTTAGTCAATTAGATACTCTACCACTAAAAATTAATTCGCTCATTAAATTCACAAATGACCATTTGAAGCAATAACAATACAACAATACAACAATTTAGCAATATAAGTATGCCTGAAATTCAATACATTGGTGAAAACCTTATTCCTCGCTACTTCGGTCACGTAGGGATAGTCCTTAGTTTTGTCGCTGCTCTTTTAGCCGCTTATGCTTATTTTATGGCGACTCAAAACCGCTTGAATGAAACCCTATCCGCTTCTTGGCGCAGCATCGGACGATGGGCGTTTGGGGTGCATGGTGTTTCTGTCATGATGGTGATAGCCACTATTTTTTACGTCATGATAAATAGACGGTATGAATATTTTTACGCCCACTCGCATACAGATGATCATTTGGAATTTCGCTATCTCTTCTGCGCCTTTTGGGAGGGGCAAGAAGGCAGCTTTTTACTATGGACTTTCTGGCACGTAGGGCTTGGCGCATTCATTATACTGTCCAAAGGACTCCTTACGGAGAGGGGGGGTAAAAACAGCGAAAACAGCAGTTGGGAATCACCCGTTTTGAGTGTTTTGGCAACAATTCAAGTATTTTTAGCTTCAATGGTTTTAGGCTTGCACTTTGGTTGGGGCGAGCATATTGTGAAATGGGGAAGCAATCCGATATTGTTATTGCGTGAAACCACCGATGCGCCCATTTTTCAACAAGCCGATTATTTGTCTAAAATAAAACTGACAGCTCGAGGATTAAACACCTCTTTGCAAAATTATTGGATGATAATTCATCCGCCAACCCTGTTCTTGGGTTTTGCTTCTACGGCAATTCCTTTTTGCTTTGCCATAGCTGGTATGTGGACAAAACGCTATACCGAATGGTTGCGCCCTGCTCTACCTTACGCCCTGTTTTGCGGTGCGATACTGGGCACAGGCGTTTCGATGGGCGGCATGTGGGCGTATGAGGCATTGAGTTTCAACGGCTATTGGGCTTGGGACCCCGTTGAAAACACATCGCTTGTTCCCTGGCTCGTCATTTTAGCGGGGATTCACACGCATTTGGTTGCCAAATCTACGGGACATTCCATTCGAGCAACCGCTGTTTTCTATATTTTAACCTTCCTTTTCACTGTCTATTCTACGTTTTTAACCAGAAGCGGCATCTTGGGGGACACCTCTGCACATGCTTTTACTGAAATGGGTTTGGAGTGGCAATTGGTGCTTTTTCAAGCCTTTTATGTGCTTTTATCAGGTTATTTATTGATAAAACATTTCAAAAGCATACCCAATCCACAGAAAGAAGAAGCTATTTCGAGCCGTGAGTTTTGGATGTTTATAGGGTCTTTGGTTTTGATTTTGTCCGTTGTTTTTATTACTTTCACAACGTCTATTCCTGTCTATAATAAAATAGGCGGTTACCTCGCTGAAATATTTAAATTTGAAGCCCCTCGTTTCACCTCGCCCATCGAACCCATAGCGCATTACAACAAAACACAATTGTGGATTGGCGTTTTCATCGGCTTACTCTCTGCCATAGCGCAGTTTTTACGTTATAAAGAGAATAATTTTCAAGCCAATCAAAAGAGAATTTTAAAGCACATGGGTATATCACTGGGCATATCCGTCGTTTTAACCGCTTTAGCAGCCTATTTTTGGATTGAAGCAACGGCTTGGCAATATATTTTACTCCTATTTTCAGGCATTTACACCCTTGTTTCCAATATTGATTATGCTTTGGTGTTTTACAAAGGCAATCCTAAAGCCTCTGGTTCTGCTGTGTCGCACGTAGGTTTTGGCATTTTAGTGGTGGGCATATTGGCAACAGGTTTGAATAAAAAATGGATTTCATCCAATCGTTTTGCAATGGAAGGATTGGTGCGATTTACGGATGAACAGTTTGATAAAAACGTCTTGTTGATGAAAGGCGCACCGCTTACTATGAATGGCTATGAAGTATTGTATGAAAGCGATACGACTATGAACGCACGCCGTTTTTTCACCTTGAAATTTAAGCAGCGCAATAAAGATTTCGTTTTAGGTAAAGATGCGCAAACGAATAACAATATAAAAGAATTTGTGGACTCTTTCACCCTGCGCCCTTTTGTTCATTTTGATAAAAAAACAGGTAAAGTGTCTGCCAATAATCCCGATACAAAACATTATTGGAATTACGATATTTTCACCCTCATTAGCTCTTTACCGCCGAGCGAACAAGACCCTGAAATAGCACATCAAGAAGAAGACAGTTTGAAATATGTGAAATATGAAATTCCTAAAACAGTGCCTTTTACGCCTCAAAATCAGCATAAAAACACCCCTCCCTATTCCATTGAAATTGAGGGCATAGACATGAATCCTAAGCATCCCAAATATTTGGCAGAGGAAAAAGACATAGCCGTTGGTTTAAAATTGCGTTTCAATAGAGGACAAGACACCGTTTATCGTGCCACACCCATCGTTTTACTGAGGGGGGATGATGTCTATCAATTACCCGCTACGGTCAATGAATTGGGCATTCGGGTACACGCCGACCCTGCCATTTTTGATAAATTATTCATGCCCGATAAGGAATTAAAATTCAAAGATTATGTTTTGAAAGAAGGCGGTGTTGTGACTGTGGGTGATAAAACCGTGACTTTTGCAGGCGTTAATCCCAACGCAACGCCCAAAGGTTTCACAACACAAGAAGGCGATTTGGTTTTAGGTTTGAGACTAAACGTAGCGCACAAAGGCGGCAACTATGAAGCTGAACCTATTTACGTTATTCGAGGCAATACCCCTATGCCTTTACAGTCTGAAATTGAAGAATTAGGCATGCACTTCGCTATTTCAAAAATAGACCCTGTGGCGAAAACTTTCACATTACAAATAGCGGAACGCGACCCTAAAAGCCTTAAATACCCTATTTCAATAGCAGAAGATGCGCCCAGAAATGACTATATTGTTTTAGAAGCAACCATTAATCCGGGTATCAATTATGTATGGACGGGGATTTGTATGATGATGATTGGTTTAGCGATGGCGATGTTTTATAGGTTGAAACATTAAAATGTTATTTGGTTTTACCAATTGTATTAGGTATTTCATAAAATTAAATTTTGTCAATCCAAAAAATGTGTATTTATTCCATATTCAAAAAAAATTTAATTTGAAATGTATTTACTCCTCAGTATTTTGAGCAATTTTAACCTAAAATCTGCAACTTCGCAAATTTCAAAGCAATTTTCTTCGTCTCCTTCAAATCCTCAAAATGGATAGCTGCCACAGGATTATCTTTCGCTCCTTCAATAGACACTACTTTACCCTCGCCAAAGCGCAAATGCAAAATCGTCATACCTGTCTTTATATTTTCGGCAGGACTGGGTTTAAAATCAGCAGGGTCAATTTTAGGTTCAATGGGCTTAAAAGTTCGGGCAAAATTGCCCGTTATTTTTGCCCGTTGCTCCATAATAGGATCTCGTTTAGCAGTAATCAAGGAGCCAAAACCCTCGGCGTGTTCGCTGCTAATTTCCTCTAAAAAACGGCTGGGTTGGTAATATTTCATCTGCCCATTG
>JAYUQN010000386.1:0-4434 GCA_043756725.1 Saprospiraceae bacterium | reverse complement strand
GTTGCCAAACGGATTCCGAGGTCTGTGATGTACGACCTAAAGTTCGTTTTTTTCTCGGTGTAGTGCAAGTGCCGCACTTTCTTTGTTTACTAAACCTATGTACAAAAAAGATGTTTGAGCAATCATCACAAAGTAATAGCGGCGAGAAAATATAAAATCTGTGAATTATGTAACTTTTTATCGAAATTATGTAACTTTTTTTAGCAACAAATCAATCACCTTTACATCTCCAAAAGAAGTAGATTTTTTTTTTGCTACACTATTTGATTATTAATAGAGTTTCACTATGTTTGCAAAAAAAAGAAATGAAACTGCATATAAAATACGATACCCCCACAGTTTGTAAAAAAATACTACAAGAACAATTAGATAAATTAGACTTAACTTATACCCTAATCGGTATGGGCGAAGTGGAAATTAAAGAAGTTATTTCATCCGAAAAATTGCAAGAACTTAGTAAAAGTTTAAACCATTATGGGGTTGAAATAGTTGAAAGTAATAAAAGCATACTGGTCCAGAAAATAAAAGATGCTATCACTGAAATGGTTTACATTGAGGAAAAATTGCCCACCTCCACCATGTCAGCCCATTTAGCTGAAAAGCTGAATCACAGTTATGGCTATCTTGCTAATCTATTTTCCGATGTTACCTATACATCCATTGAAAATTTTATAATCCTACAAAAAATTGAACGGGCAAAACAATTAATAACAACCAATGATTTAACATTCACTGAAATAGCGTGGAAACTTAATTACAGCAGCGTGGCGCATTTTAGTACACAATTTAAAAATGCGACAGGGTTAACGCCCAGTGCTTTTCAACGAATCATTAATAAAAGGCGCAATATCAATAAGTAAAACTTCTTAAAATATTTCACAATGCAGAACGGATCCATCCATGTGTTATTGGCTGATGATGATGAAGACGACCGCCTATTTTTCAAAGACGCTTTTGAAGAAATTAAAATGAAAACGGTGGTTCAAACAGTAAATGATGGAAAGGAATTGATGGACTATCTTTCCCGACCCGATGTTGTGTTGCCACATGTATTGTTTCTCGACCTTAATATGCCTATAAAAACGGGTATAGAATGTTTAAATGAAATAAAAACTATGAGCCATTTAAAAGATGTGGCTATCGCTATTTACTCCACATCGGCTTCAGAAGAAGATATTGAAGAAACATTTGTGAGAGGGGCTAATGTTTATATAAAAAAACCAAACGATTTTTTCACACTAAAAAAAGTTTTATCGGAGGTCATTACCCTCAATTGGCAATACCACACATCAGGCCTGAATAGAGATAATTTTTTATTAAGTCTATAATTTAAAAAATTCTAAGAATGAATTTTAAATCTATATTTACGTCTTTCCTATTCTTAAAAAGTATTTTTGTTGTTTCTTTATTTATACTTATTTTTATATCAGCTATAACCTACAAACATACTCTTGCACTCACAGAATCAAGCGAATCTGTGGTGCACTCTTATAAAGTGCATGTTGAATTAGAGCAATTAATCTCCTATCTAAAAGATGCAGAAACAGGACAACGGGGCTATCTCCTTACCCGCGATACCGACTTCCTCAAACCTTTTAACGGTGCCAATCTAAAAGTAAACCAGTCTTTAAATGTCTTAAAAAATTTAACAGCCGATAATCTGCTCCAACACAATAATTTGGATACACTCTACCATTTAATTAACTTGCGGTTTGAGATTATGGCAAATGTGTTAAACCAACGTTCAAATGAAGCGCTTTTTACTGGCAGTTTGGTACGGGGTAAAAATGTGATGGACAGTATTCGTTTTCAAATTAATGATATGATTAATTTGGAAATGGTGTATTTAAGCGAACGCCAAAAAAAATATGAAGATGAAGTGTCTTTTACACCGCTTTTCACTCTGGGGCTTTTAATATTCTCTATCCTCATTTTTACTTTTTCGTATTTTAATATCAATCGAAATTTAAGCATACTAAAAACAGCAAATACGGCTTTGGTTATTACAACCGAATCCATCAAACATGCCGAAGAAATAGGCGAATTTAGTACTTGGCAATGGGATTTAGATACCAATAAACTCATTTATTCTGACAATCAATACCGTCTTTTAGGCTGCGAACCACACGCTTTTGAGCCAACCATTGAAAAATTTCTTGAATTTGTTCATCCAGACGACAAGCATGTTATTACCAATGGCTATGATGGGGTGATGAATAAAGGGCAGACCTCCGTTGGCTATTTTAGAATTATTTGTAAAGATGGGACTTTACGCTATATTAAATCTATTGGTAAAATGTTAACAGATGTTTCAGGCAAAAAAGTGCTTATCGGTATCAACAGCGATATTACAGAACAACGCCTAAACAGCATCGCCTTAGAAGAAAAAAATCGTTCATTAGAACAAAGTAATAAGGAACTCGATTCTTTCAACCACATCGCCAGCCACGATTTGCAAGAGCCACTTCGCAAAATACAAACTTTTATATCCCGTATTTCAGATTATGAAGCCACAATGATGTCTGAAAAAGGCAAAGAATATTTTGCCCGCATTCAAGATGCTGCTTCCCGAATGCGCACCCTCATTGATGATTTATTGCTGTTTTCAAGCACTAATAAAGCTGAAAAAGTGTTTGAAATGATGGATTTAGATGATACACTCAACAATGTAAAACAAGAATTGTCACAAACTATTGAGGAAAAAAATGCCATTATAGAGAGCGACCCCTTGCCCACCCTCCATGCTGTTCGCTTTCAAATGCACCAATTATTTATGAACCTCATTGGCAATGCTTTAAAATACAGCAAACCTAATGTTGCGCCTTATATTAAAATACATTGCGAATCACTCTATGCGCAACAATATCCGAATTTAAAAACAGATACTCTTAGAAAGTATTATAAATTGACAATCACAGATAACGGCGTGGGCTTCGACCAACAGCATGCTGAAAATATTTTTGTGCTCTTTCATCGTTTGCACCATAAAAACGACTATGCAGGCACTGGCATCGGCTTGGCTATTTGCAAAAAAATTGTTGACAACCACGGCGGCTTCATTTCTGCTGAAAGCACGCCCGATATAGGTTCTTCTTTTACAGTTTATTTGCCAGAATAAAATTTATGAAGTTTGTCAAGATAGGCTTGTGTATTTCTTCTTTGGCACTCGAAATAGCCGTGCGCCCCCCTACCCCCAGAGGGGAAGTACATCCGAAGTAAATCAGAATTCGGTACTTCTTCTAAAAAAGTGTACAAAACTCTAAGCTACTTCCGATGTACTCCCCCTTTGGGGGTCGGGGGGCGCACGGCTTTTTCGAGTACCAAAGTAGAATTACGCAATCCCATCTGCGCACGAATACCCCCCCTCAGTATTTTATGCTTTTTATCCTCACAGCCAAAATCCCCTCACGTGGGAATCATACAACATTTTCATATTATTATGTAACACATCTGATTCAAAGGAACTGCACCTTTGTATCATTAATTAATCATAAACAAAAATTAGAAAAATGAAGAAGAACACGCAATTTAAAACAGTATGGCTTCAACTCGTCTTAATCGTCGCTACTTTGTTAACTGCAGCTTCTTGTAAAGAGAGTAATAAACCAGAAGATACAAAAAAAGTAGCAGAAGAACACAACGAAGCAAAATTTGACAACAATAAAGAAAAAGACGCTCAGTTTCTTGTAAACGCAGCTGAAATCAATTTAGAAGAGATAAAGTTAGGGCAACTGGCTCAGCAAAAAAGCACCATGAAAGATGTTAAAGCTTTGGGTAAAATGATGGAAGACGAACACAACAAAGCTTGGAAAGAATTGACCGCTCTTGCGGGAAAAAAATTAATCACACTACCTGCCGCTGCTACCAATGATGCAGAGGATGCTTATAAAAAATTGAGCGAAAAAGCAGGTGTTAAGTTTGACAAAGAATATTGCGACATGATGGTGGATGGTCATAAAAAAGCCTTAGCCACGTTTGAAAAAGCCTCTACCGAATCAACCGATATGGACATCAAACAATGGGCGTCAAACATGCTTCCCGCTTTACGCACTCACTTAGATCATTCTATGACTTGTCAAAAGAAATGTGAAAACATGAAATAAATGTATGTGAATGATAAATGATGAATGATAAATGATGAATTTTTACCCCTCAGTATATTCTATAAAATATTGATTATCAGGGACTCATTTTCATAATTTATAATTCATTTTTCATCATTTCTAAATAAAAGCCTTGTAAACACTGAGTTTTACAAGGCTTTTACTATTTTCATGGTTTAAAAAATAAGTGGTAATTCTTTTATAAAATCATACTTCAACAAATTCTAAATTTTTATGGAAAACTCACATAAATTTCATGAACTTCTAAATGAACCTTTAGAAGTGCTTTCCGAATATCATAAATTTTCGGTAAGAGCCTATAATATTTGTC
>JAYUQN010000385.1:0-4436 GCA_043756725.1 Saprospiraceae bacterium | reverse complement strand
TTATGGCGAAAACTTGCTAAACTTAAGACGTTGCAGTGCAACGTCTCTACATAAACCCCGAATAAATTGAACAATAAATCCTTAGCTTAATGGCATTGGACTAAAGTCGCCGCTACAGTTAAACTTTCCCCCTTTTTCATAGTCTAATAATACTTGCTTATCATCTAAAAACCTACACGCTTCATTATTCCCCGCCTACCTTTACAACATGACCAGCCAATTAAAATATATCACCCTCTGTCTCGCCTTGCTTGGAACAATTTCAACACAAGCGCAAAGAATCATAACGGGTTCTGTTCAAGATGAAAGGACGCAATCGCTGCCTTTTGCTGCTGTGGCTTTGTTACATGATTCGGTTGCTATGAAAACAGGGCAGACAGAAATGGACGGTCTCTTTCAACTGTCTATGCAGTCTGAAACTGAATATATTTTAAAAATATCGTATATCGGTTATGAGGTTTTTGAAAAAACTATCACCGTTTCACCCACAAAAGACACGCTGAATATGGGCATCATTCAATTGAAACCCCTCAATAAAATGCTCAATGTAACGGTCATTACTGCCCAACGTGACCCCGTGCAAATAAAAGGCGATACCACAGAATTTAATGCGTCTTCCTTTAAAACCCAACCCAATGCCCCTGCCGAAGATTTAATTAAAAAATTGCCCGGTTTGGAGCTTGAAAAAGACGGCAGCATCTTGGCAAAAGGCGAGCCGGTGAAACGCATACTGGTCAATGGCAAACCCTTTTTTGGCAACGACCCTAAAATTGCCCTTCAAAATTTCCCTGCCGATGCCATTGAAAGTGTCCAAGTTTTTGAGAAAAAAAGTGACCAAGCCGAGTTTACGGGCATTGACAATGGCGAGCGTGAAATGACGCTCAATATCATTATAAAACCGGCGCATAATCGCAGAACTTCGGGCAAAGCTACCGCAGGTGTGGGAACAGGTTCCCGTTATCTGGGGCGTATGACGTTTAATAAATTTACGGAAATACAGAAATTAACCGTTTTAGGGGCAGGTAATAATATCAATAAAACAGGTTTTTCAGAAGATGATTTTTTATCTTTCACCAATAACGGTAAACCTGCTAATAACACCCCCAACAATAATACGGGCAAGGGTTTTCAAGAAAGCCAATCGGGTGGTTTGAATTTTATTCAAAACAAAACGAAAAGGACGGACATCCATGCAAGCTATTTTTTCACCAATCAAAACGTTTTGACTGACCGTATTTTGTATCGTCAAAACTTTTTGCCAACAGGCAATTACACCACTCGCTCCAATGGCATTATCAATACAGGCAATAAAAACCACCGATTTAGTGGATATATTGACCAAAAACTGGATTCTTTAACCTCTTTTCGCTTCACTTCTTCCTTGAATTTCAATGAAAATACTTATAAATCAAATTCCTTTGGTCAAAATTTCAGACAAGATACGATTCGACAAACGCAGACTAAAAAACTGTCAAATACTGAGGGGTCTGGTATTGGCTTAAATTCTAATATTTTACTCCGCAGACGCTTGAGTAAAGCGGGTCGCACGGCATCACTTAACCTCGGCTACAACCGCAATACGAGTAATAGAAATGTTGCAACCGATGCTAAAACCTTATTTTATGACGTTTTAACGCAATTAGTAAAGCGAAACGACACTATTTTTCAAAATGATAGCCGCAACAACAACCGCAATAGTTATTCTGGAAACCTTTCTTACACCGAGCCATTGAGTAAAAAATTCTTGGGTGAAATCAATTATCGGTATTCCACCATTGGCAATCATGCCGAGCGAGAGGTCTTCAATTATTTGAAAAATGAGGCTAATTTGGCGTTAAGTAATTTTTACAACAGTGCTTTCCTGTCGCATCGGGCGGGAACAACGCTGCGTTTCAATCAAAAAGGACTAACCGCATCGGCTGGCGTGCAAGGACAGCGTTCGATACTGAGGGGGGACTTTATTTCAACAAATCAAGTCATAAAACAGCAATTTCAGTATGTTTTACCCAACGCCCGCTTAGAATTCAGTCCTTCAAAAACCAATCGGTTCAATTTTTCTTATGAAACCGATGTACGAGAACCTTCGGTCGAGCAACTGCAACCCGTGCAAGATAACAGCGACCCTTTAAATTTATATTTGGGCAACCCCCAGTTGCAGCCCGAATATGCGAACCGTGTGCGCTTGTCTTTCACCAATTTTAATAAAAAAACATACGCCTATTTCAACGGCAATATGAATTTTACGTTAACGGATAATAAAATTGTCAATACATTATCCGTTGATACCTTGCTTCGTCGCACCTATCAACCCATAAATGTGAACGGTTTTATGGATGCTAATGGGCATTTATCAGCAGGTTGGCGTTTTTGGGAACAACGGATTCGATTCAATTTGACCTCTAATATTTCACAAGCACAAGGTTTAAGTTTTGTTAACGGCAGTGAAAATTTGACCAAACGCTTCAACGCCTCTCTTAGGTCACGGATAGAATTGCGGTATCAAGATACGTTTGAATTGGCTTTTAAAGCGGCTGTTCGCTACAATCAATCTAAATTTTCACTACAAACTGCCTTAAATCAGACCTTTTGGATATATGACTATGAAACAGAAATGACTATTGGCTTGCCCTTCGATATGCGCTTAAATACCATTTTTGAATACAGTCTTTATACTGCCACATCCTTTGGCAAAGCGCAAGGCGTTCCGCTTTGGAATGTCGCTTTTTCAAAATATTTCAACAATAGAAAAATGGAATTGCGTCTTTCTGTCATTGATGTTTTGAACCGCAATACGGGCATCAACCGTTCGGCGGATGCCAATTATATTCAAGAGGAAATTGTGCGATCTTTGGGGCGGTATGCACTTTTGTCGGCGACGTATTCTTTTAAGTAGTTTCGAATTTATTCGCAACGCTCTGCTGCGAATAAATTCGCAACAACTGTGTATATTTGCAACAAATAAAAGATGAATATGCGCTATTTTAATACCTCTGGGCCCAATGTTACAAAAGACCATTTTACCTTAATGCGTCCTGAATTAGTGGCGGAAGGCTTGGACAAAGTCCATAAAGACCGTTATCTTACTTATCGAAAAGCCTTAGCCATGACAAGATTGGATATGGATTTATACCTTGCAGTACCCAAAAAATCTTTTGACACTATTTTTCAAAAAGAACTTGTTAAGGAGCTTGTTAAAGAATATAAAGTCAATTTAATTGTTTACAGTTCTAAAAATCAAACTGTTGTATCATGGATAAAACAATAAAATATCAAAAAGCCATTCTTGAACTTTTTCAAGAATACGATGAATTTTGGGGCAAATCGGGAGGTTTAGAAAATCGAATTGTTGCGGATACCAAGCGGCATGCCTTTGTTATGATTTCATTTGGGTGGCAAAACCATGAAAGCTATACGCATTTATTGTGTTTTCACCTTGAAATCATTAATGAAAAAGTTTGGATTTATGAAAACAATACCGAAGCCATGATTGCTGATGAATTGATGGAAAAAGGTGTTTCACGTGAAGACATTGTATTAGGGTTTGTGGAACCTGAAATACGGGAACATTCAGGTTTTGCTGTTGCTTGATTTCCTGTTAAAAAAAGGGTAAAATCATGATGCAAACGATTAGAATTGCCTATAAAAAAGCTGAAAATAACAGAGGTTGAGGAAATAAAATTTTATTTTTAAAAATAAAATTTCATTTCCTTAATCCCTGCTAAGCACCCCCTCAGTATTTCTTTCGATTAAATTATACCGCCCATTCCTTTTTCATCTGCCTCTTCAACAAAACATTCGCTTCACTATCTCCTTTAAATTCCTCTGTTTTCGGATTCCATTTCAACGGGCGATTGAGTTGATACGCCATATTCCCCAAAGTACAAACCGACGCTGTGCGATGACCAATTTCCACATCACATATCGGCTTTTGGCGACTTTTTATGGCTTTTAAAAAATCTACATAATGGTTGTCGCTGAAATAAACGTGTTTTTCATTGGCACCAATCACTTGTGTTTTTAAACTACTGGGTGTGGTTCTCAACTCGCCTCGCGCTACCCACACTTCGCCTTTTGTGCCTATAAAATGGCAAAAGGGTTTTTCAGATTGTGGAAAATGTATCATCTCAACGCCATTTTTATACTTGAAGAAGACGGTTTTGGCTTTATCACCCCCTGTTTCAGTGGGTGTAATTTCGATAGGACCCGAATCATCCATGCCCATACCCCATTGTCCGATGTCGAACATGTGTGCGCCCCAATCGGTCATGCCACCACCGCCAAATTCGTTATAAAGCCGCCAACGAGGCCATAATTTTGATTCTTTTTCAAGGTCTGGCGCAAGGTCGGAATGAAACGGACGCTCAATGGTGTTGGGACCCAGCCACATCTCCCAATTCATATCAGAGGGTTTGGTTTCACCTTGCAAATCCCATTTT
>JAYUQN010000384.1:0-4466 GCA_043756725.1 Saprospiraceae bacterium | reverse complement strand
ATTTTCAAATTACCAGACCATCAGACTTTGTTATTTCAAACTCTTTGGAAAGGCAACCTTCTGAGCTTGTTTTAGCCAACGCCTATTCAATTTGGATTCCTATTGATATATCTACAAAAAGACCCAAAAGGTTGTCTGACGATGTTTTGCCTTTGCACCAATTGGCATATAACTGCGAAATGCCTGAAAAATTAGGACATACTGAGGGGGGTATTTTTTCGGCTGAAAGGGTGGTGCAGGCGTCTGATTTAGATATGCTGGGGCACGTCAATAATGTCAAATATGTGGAATGGTTACTCGATGATTTTTATAGAGAAAATAAAATAGATAAACCCCATTTCATAGAAATCAACTATTTAAGTGAGGTGCTTGAAGATTCTGTTGTTCAGTTGTTTGTCCAAAAAAACAAGGATAAAATAGTCTATACCCTAAAAAATAAAGCCGATAGCAAAGAAGTATGCAGAGCGAAATTAATACTTCAAGGTTAAATTTTAATGTAATTCCTTAGCCGTATGATGGACTTCAGTCCATCATACGGCTAAGGAATTACATCAAAATATAGAAGTCATTTTAATCTCTTTCATTTTCGCTTCATAATCCGCCAAAATATCAGCGAATTGCTCTATATTTTTCACAAAAAGTGTTTCGATAACCAGCATACGCAATTGCCTAATTTGACGATAATCCTCAACGTCAAGAGGGCGTTCCAATTTTTGTTCTTCTATCAAAATGGCATTTTTACCTGCTTCTGTAAATTTCAATGCTTCTATGGCTTGGGCTGTCAAATTGGGATTATTGGCGGTTAATTCACGAATTCTATCAAATATCTTGTTCTCCTTTTCAATATCAAGGATTTCAATTTGTTCTGCCATGCGCTTTTGGTCTTCTTCACGCTTCTCTTTTTTCACCCGTTCTTCCTTCACATCTGTATAGCCGTTTTTTATAGCTTGAATAAAAAAACCTGACACATTGGTCTTGATTTGCCCATCAATTTTAGCCCGATTTGTTACTCTAATCGCTTGTTCTAATTGCTCAGAAGTATAGGTTTTTAACAATTCTGAAAACACAGATGCCGTTATGCCCAAATTTTCAACAATTTTACCATAAAACAAAGCATATCGCTCGTCTTTTTGCGTTTGAGTAGGAGAGGGGGTCAATACAAGTGTAGGTTCTTCCACAAGGGCGTGTTTTAAAATGTCAGATTGCGGGATCATTTTCATCGAATTGCGGTGAAATTTAAACCGAATAGCCACTATTTTTTTGCCCTCTTTTATCTTTTCCGCTTCATCCACAAAGAGGTCAGTAAATTCATTGATTTCACGCAAAGCAGGCTCAATAACGAAAGTATAAAAACCTGAAAAAAGCGGGTATTTATCTTCCAACTCAAACATGAGTTTCAGCTCCTCAAAACTCAATGTTCGATGTCCAATGGATTCATATTGCTTTAAAAGCTCATAAACCCTCACCGCATACACACCCAAATTGACAACATTGCCCAGTTCATAAGCCGTAAAACTTTTTTGCAACTGCAAAAGCAGCGGTTTCATTTCATCTTCAATCTTTACATCAATATATTCTTGATTTTCAACCCCTTTTTTGCCTTCTTGTCCTTCTTCCAAATAGCTCAACTTTCGGATGAAGTGATACACCTCCTTCCGTTTGAAACCATCAACCGTCACGTCTACATACACTTTCTTTTCTAAGAGGTTTTTTACGGCATCCCGTATTTCAGCATAACCCCGTTTTTGATTGAGCTTAAACACTTTGGCAACATCTCTGTACCAAATACGGTAAGTCCGAAAATCATCGTCCTCACGGCGAATTTGAGCGATAAGCATCAAAAAGATGCGCATTTCCCAAATATCGAAGTTGTATCGTGACTCAATCAAGTCGTTCGATTTCTTTATCAGTGAAACAACTTTGCCTTTGTTTTTATTCGCGGGCGCTTTTTTAGTGCGTACGATAGTTGTCATAGTTGTAAAATTTCAATAGGAACTAATAGTAAAATGTGGCATTTCAGGGGTATGTCTCTAAAACCCCTTCAATTAGCCACAAATAACTAACATAAAATCCAAATAAACAAGCACCAGCCACAAATTTCTAACAATTAGCCACAGAAAACTAACAGTTAGCCACAAATTTCTAATAGTTAGCCACAAACCTCTAATAGATTGCCACATTTTTCTAATAGTTAGCCACAGAAAAATTTGAGTATCAATAAGTTACGAGAGCCTAAAAGAATTAAAATATTTATAAAAAGATACAACAACAAAAAGACAGCACGAAATCAAATTTTGTTGTTGTTGATTTTTTTAAATTATAGTTTTATAAAATTCTATTTTTCTATAAATTTAGAATTCTATAATTCTATTTTTTGAAATAGCCGTGGAATAAAAAATCAACTTTCCGATACTTAACAATTATTGAGGTGAACCGTTTTTGTCATTCCGAGGCACGAGGAATCTGAATGTAAAATACTGACATTCAATATGTTACATTCAGATTCCTCGTTTCTCGGAATGACAAAAACGGGTATATTACGTGCGTAAGGTGACCATAAAAATAGTAAGAGAATGAGAATCTTAATGAAGCCCTTGTAGGAAATCGGAATAAGAGCGAATATAATCGCTTTCAGAATAGGGTAAGGAAGCTAACACAAGGCAGATAGCGCCTTGTGAAAAATTTAACTCCTCTGCCCAAATCATGGGTGGGATATGCAAACCTTGATGGGGTTCAGTGAGTGCAATGATTTGTTTTGTTTCACCATTATCTATCAAAACTTCAAAGCTACCATTTAAGGCAATTAAAAACTGGTGGCAATCCTTGTGGGCATGACCGCCTCGAGACTCGCCTGAGGCTATATCATATAAGTAAAACACCCGTTGAATATCAAAGGGTGCATGCCGATTTTGTTCAATAACGGATAAGCTGCCTCGCTTATCCGTTATTTTAGGAAGTGAAATAAGAGCCGATTTTAGGGCTATTACGGCATTTTTACTGTCCGAAGGGACTCCTATGTCCAAAGGACTCCTTTCGGAGGAGAGGGGGGGGATGGTAGAGGTTTTAGACTGTTTTTTCAAGTTTACGTTTTTTAGTACCGGGTTTGAAAAATTTTTTAATTGTATCACACACGATTTCTACCTCTTCTGTTTTCAAAACAGGGGATATGGGCAAGCTGATGCATGTTTCAGCAATTTCCTCTGCTAATGGAAAATCGCCTTTCTTAAAATTCATATCTTGATAGGCGTTTTGCAAGTGGGGTGGGATAGGGTAGTGTATAACTGTTCCAATACCGTTTTTAGTTAAATGGGCTTGAAGTTGGTCGCGTTTTTCACTACGAATCATATAAACGTGAAAAACGGAAGTGCAATTATCTGCTATTTCAGGTAAAACAATGTCAGAGCACCCCCTCTCCTCCGAAAGGAGTCCTTTGGACATAGGAGTCCATTCGGACAGTATTTCACTATAAAGAGCCGCTATTTCATGGCGTTTTTGATTATCGCGATTCAAATATTTCAATTTTACAGACAGAAAAGCGGCTTGCAATTCATCTAATCGAGAGTTGTAGCCTTTTTCATCGTTGAAATATTTTTTGGACGATCCATAATTTCTTAATGAAATAACTTTTTTAGCCAATTCTTCATCATTCGTTGTGATAGCTCCCGCATCGCCCAGAGCACCTAAATTTTTACCGGGATAAAAACTTGTGCCGTTGATATGACCGAACGAACCTGCCATGCGCCCATCGCATTGTGCGCCTTGCGATTGGGCATTGTCTTCGATAACTAACAGATTATACTTTCGAGCTATGCGTTCTATTTTATCCAACTCTGCCGCTTGTCCGTACAAATTGACGGGCATTATGGCTTTTGTACGGGCTGTAATTTTTTCTTCAATCAAATCGGGGTTGATATTGTAGGTTTCAAGACGTGGCTCAACAGGAATAGGCGTGGCTTGCTCGTAAGAAACCGCCAACCAAGAGGCGATATAGGTATTAGAAGGCACAATGACTTCATCGCCTTTTTTGATGCCGAGGGCTTTGAGGCTCAAAGCGAGCGCATCGAGACCATTGCCCACACCGATAGCGTATTTTGTTTGATTGAAAGCGGCATAGGAAGCCTCGAATTCCTTGAGTTTATTGCCCATAATATACCAACCGCTCTCCATAACTTCTTGAAAAGCTTGGTTAAGTTCCGTTTCATAAACGGCATTATAGGTTTTTAGATTGAGAAAAGGTATCATTATAAGTTATGGGTTATGAGTTATGGGTTATGAGTTATGGGTTATGAGTTATGGGTTATGAGTTATGAGTTATGGGTTATGAGTTATGAGTTATGGGTTATGAGTTATGGGTTATGAGTTATGAGTTATGGGTTATGAGTTATGAGTTATGGGTTATGAGTTATGAGTTATGAGTTATGAGTTATGAGTTATGAGTTATGAGTTATGGGTTATGGGTTATGGGT
>JAYUQN010000383.1:0-4474 GCA_043756725.1 Saprospiraceae bacterium | reverse complement strand
ACGTCTTGGCTTTAGGCGATTTTTTGACCACAAACTAAGACGTTGCCGTGCAACGTCTCTACGAAAACCTCGTGTTTATTCTACATTAGAAATCGCTGCCGATTAAATAAAGCATTTCACGAAGCATTGTAAATCAATCCATTAAGAATATGAGAAAATCTCTACTAAACCTTTTACAAGGCACTATTGTGGTCATTCTGCTAACATTTGTTGCCTGCCGAAAAGATGAAAGCCTTTTCACAAGTAAGCCCACAGAACTTTACGAAGCCAAAGTTGCCAATGATTGGTCTGATATGATGCGAACTTTGACAAAAAAAACAGCGGGTTTCACGCCGCCCGTTGCTGCTCGTGCTTTTGGATATATGGGCATTACACTTTATGAAACTGTTGTGCCGGGTATGCCCAAACATCAATCCTTAGTGGGTCAGTTGACCGATATGCCTCAGATAGCAAGCCCTGACATCTCGCAAGAGTACAATTGGGCAATTGCTACAAACAGTGCTTTGGCATATATCGCTAAAAATTTCTATACAACGATGCCCTCAGAACAAGCTTTAGCTGTGATAAAACTGGAAGACGATACTTACGAACAACTCAAAGCAGGCGTATCTCTTGACGTGGCAGAGCGTTCAAAAGAATGGGGATTGACGGTTGCCAAAGCCGTATTTGAGTGGTCTAAAAATGATGGTGGTCATGAAGGTTATGCTAAAAATTTTCCAGCAACTTACACGCCCCCTTCTGGCGATGGTCTTTGGGTTTCAACATTCCCAAAATTTCAAAAAGCCCTGCAGCCATTATGGGGCAACAACCGCACTTTCATTCCCAAATGTGCTGAAAATACGCAACCTGAAGCACCTAAAACCTATTCTGAAACACCCACTTCGCCTTTCAATGTCGCCGCTTTGGAAGTCTATACAACGGTAAAAAATGCGACACCCGTTCAAACCACCATTGCCAAATATTGGAGCGACGACCCCGGTATACCCGGCACACCGCCCGGGCATCTGATTTCGGTTGCTACGCAAGTTTTACAAAAAGAAAATTGGAATTTGGCAAAATCGGCGGAAGTGTATGCCAAAGTCGGTATAGCTTTAGCAGATGGTTTTGTCTCTTGCTGGCGTTGCAAATATCAGCACAACTATTTGCGCCCTATTTCATACATCCGTACCAAAATTGAATCCGATTGGACTTCTATTCTTGAAACACCCCCTTTTCCAGAATACACCTCAGGTCATTCCGTAGCAAGCGGCGCAACGGCAAGGGTTTTAAGCGATTTATTCGGCTACAAATATGCTTTTACAGACCGTACCCATGAGCAACGCACTGATATCAATGGTGCACCCCGCTCTTTTGCTTCTTTCAACGATATGGCTGCCGAAGCCGCTATCTCTCGGCTTTATGGGGGCATTCATTATCGGGAAGCGATTGAAAAAGGGGTGGCGCAGGGTATAGAAGTGGGAGAAGAAGTTGGGAAGTTGAAGTTTCGGAAGTAAAGATTTATGAACAATACCCCTCAGTAAATTAGTTTTTACAAACCTGTGAACAAAAGCCTTCCAAGAATTTTAAATTCTTGGAAGGCTTTTGTTTTTTATTTAAAAATCTGTGTATATTTTTGTTATTTTAAATTCAATATATACCCTTTTTAATGTATTTAATTATACTCAATCTTAATCTGTATATTATTGAAAACTAATATTATATATTTGCAGTAAAAATAATTTCCATGTCATTCCTACCGATTTAATTACAGAGCATAAAACAATCTACCAATTAGTTCTACTTTGGCACTCTGGAAAACTAAGATTTATTTTTCAAGCTTGGCACGAAAAAAGGGTGGTTTTTGATTTTGTTTTTATGAAAAATTTTCAATTTTTCATAAAAACAAAATCAAAAACCCTCTTGGGTTTTAGAGTGCCAACGTAGAATTAGGCACAATGCCCATTTACGTTAGTAATAAACTATTATAATTATGAACAGTCGTTTTATCCTTGTCTTATTGTCTTTATTGACAATATTTACAACCATTTCATACGCACAAATACAGCCGGCAACGCCAAAAAAATTCGTTGATGGTTTGAAATCTCTAACATGTGGGACGCAACCCGTTTCTTATGAAGATGAGCTAGAAATGCAACGGCTTATAGCTAATTTGACCAATCAAAAACTCGTAACACGTAGTTCAACGACCTATTTAGCCATAAAACCCCATTTGATAAGAAGAGATGATGGTTCAGGTGCTTTAGATCTTTCTCAACTCAATGATGCTTTGGCGGAACTCAATCGTCAATTTGCAGCAATGAACGTGCAGTTCTATTTCTGTGGTACAAGCCCCAATTATATCAATAATACGGGGGCTTATGATTGGACATTTACCAGTGCAGACCGTGATGTTATGACCAATGCCAATAATGTCAATAATGCTCATAATGTTTATTTTTCAGGGAGTTTGGGTGGTGTAGGTGGTTTTTCATTTGGTGCTACACAAAATCGGGTGAATAACCGAACATTTGTTTTGAATGGTCAAGCCAATGATGACAAAACCCTCACTCATGAAATTGGGCACTATTTCAACCTATCACATACCTTCCGCAACAGTGCCCATGCTACGATTGCGCGAAGGGAATTGGTTACACGCATTAGCCCAGAAACAGGTGCCAGACTTGCTGCAAATTGTTCTACAGAAGGCGATTTTATATGCGATACACCCGCTGACCCTTATGAGTTAACAGGCGGCGATTTATCTTCCAATTGTGTTTACACAGGTACAGTTACAGATGCTAATGGCGATGCCTTTATGCCTTCCATGACAAATATTATGAATTATTATTTCTGTGACCCCTACGATTTTACCGCAGGACAGTATGCCCGAATGACCGCCGCCTTAGCTGTTAATAATACGCCTTCATCAAACCCCAGTACAAATTATACATTAGATTGTCCTGAAACGGTTCAATCAGCCCCATCAAGCGTAACGGCTACTTTGGTCTCAACCTCTGTCAATTTGGGAGTAACGCTTACGTGGTCACATGCCTCTTCTGTTGAAACAGGCTATATAATAGAACGCTCTACTTCTCCTACAAGTGGTTTCATACCTATCGGGGGTGTAGAACCCGATGTTTTTACTTTTAAAGATGCTTCAGCGACTTCGGGAACGACTTATTATTATCGCATAAAACCTTCTAATACGAAAGACAATTACGGCAGCAATGGAACCGTCACGACACCTATTACTTGTGGAGCTACTTATAGTTCGCCATGTACAGTCGGAGGAACAACTGCCGCCCACATTATCAATAATTTTATTATAAAAACAACGTCTAATACAATACTTATTGATAATTCAAACTCAGGTTGTTCTGCTAATAGTTATGGTGATTATACAGGTTTAAGTGCTTCCGTGAGTGCAGGAACAACCTATAACTTTACCATGAATACATTTTATGGGTCGAACGGTTATTTTCCTCAACATATAGGTATTTTTATAGATATAAATAATGATGGCGATTTTAGCGACGTAGGTGAACAAGTGTATCAAAGTACAGGTACAGTTATGAGTGGTACAACATTAATAACTGGGAGTTTTACAGTTCCAAGCACGGCTATAAATGGCTCTACAAGGCTTAGAATTCGTTCGCGCAATAATAGTGAAATAGTAACATCGGCTTGTGGCTCTTTTAGTAGTGGTGAAACAGAAGATTATACATTAATTATATCGGGTGGTGCTTGTACGCCACCAACAGTATCCATAACAGGGGCAACATCAATATGTGTAGGCTTAACCACAACATTATCGCCCACAACAGGCGGCACTTGGGCAAGCAGCAATACGGCTGTGGCAACTGTCACCAATGCAGGTGTGGTTTCAGGGGTTTCAGGTGGAACAGCCACTTTCACTTTTACGCAAACCAGTACAGGGTGTATCAATACGACCCCCTCAGTATCAGTTAATGCTTTACCTTCGGTTTCAATTACAGGCTCAAATCCAATATGTGTTGGGGCTACGACAACCTTATCACCGATAACAGGTGGCACTTGGGCAAGCAGCAATACGGCTGTGGCTACTGTCACCAATGCAGGTGTGGTGACAGGGGTTTCAGGTGGAACAGCTACTTTCACTTTTACCCAGACCAGTACAGGGTGTATAAACACGACCCCCTCAGTATCAGTTAATGCTTTGCCTTCGGTTTCAATTACAGGCTCAAACCCAATATGTGTTGGGGCTTCGACTGCCTTATCACCGATAACAGGCGGCACTTGGACAAGCAGCAACACGGCTGTGGCAACTGTCACCAATGCAGGTGTGGTTTCAGGGGTTTCAGGTGGAACAGCCACTTTCACTTTTACACAAACCAGTACAGGGTGTATCATATGTAATCGCGCTGATTGGCGGTGCGCGCCTTGATCACGCACTTGGGTGTGCGCAGGACGGTCTCCCCATCCTCCACACCCGCGACCGCCACGCGCGCGTCCGTCT
>JAYUQN010000382.1:0-4481 GCA_043756725.1 Saprospiraceae bacterium | reverse complement strand
TCTTCTTTTCCTCTTTCGGCTGCAAAAACTTGTTCCGCAGCTAAATCTATTTCGAATCTTAATCCTATTGACTTGATAATAAATGGGTCGGCTGTAATTGTCCAGCCATCGGCTTCCAATGCTTCTCTTACGATTTGATGATAAATGTCTCTTGCCATGTATAAGTTTTGATTGATTGCGGTTTTGTATCTCCTTTTTATTGAGCAAATATACAACTTTTTTAGAAAATGTACCCCTCAGTATTTGTTCATAAAAAAAGCCTTTTGAGTGGTGTGGCTCAAAAGGCTTTTGGGGTTCTTGCCTTCGCCTTCAATCTACCCGAAGGCAGAGAAGGGTTTAATTAGTGAAAAGTGAATAGTGAATAGATAAAAGTGAAAGGCGTAACAACTTTTCACTTTTCACTTTTATCTATTCACTCTCTTGGTTTCAATCTACCCGAAGGCAGAGATGAGTTTAATCAAGGTAGGTTTTCTAAGTCATTTAAATCTTTTAAACGACCACTCCATTTTTTATTTTTTTTCAAATCTTCAAGACCGATGAAAGAAATAATAATGCCCTCAATTTCAGTTTCGATCCTACGAGGATAACAATCGGTGAATTTTACGCCTGAAATACGATTCGTAATTTCAATTTTCAATAAATCAGCACCCATGCTGAACATGATAATGTCTTTTTCAAAATTACGTTTTCTTAATTCATCTATTTCAAAACCATAAGCATCTATGGCTTTTATGAGGTTTTCTGCATTGTCTTGACTGGCTTCAATCCAAACATCTACATCGCCTGTAAAACGGACATAACCATAGAAAACAACGGCATAGCCACCAATGACAAGGTATTTAACCCTGTGTTGGTTCAATAAAAGTAAGAATTCTTTGAAGTCTTTGTCTAATGCCATTTTTCGTGAAATATAGATTTCTGAGTTGTTCTAAAGCAGCTAATCTTTCAGCATGGTTTTTTTGTTGCCAATACTCGAAATCTCTTTTATCGTTATACATATCGAAGAAAACTATCTTCTTTTTTTTAACTACTTCTGACATGGCAAATGTATTTTAATTATTTCAGTCAAACGAATATTTGTTTTTTCCATAAAAACTATTCTTATATCTCTTTATCATTTCAAAGTTACGGTTATTATTGGGAATTACAAAGCCCCCTCAGTATTCTGTGTGAAATATGGAGGGGCTTTTAATCTACCCGAAGGCAGAGAAGGGTTTATGAGACAATGAAATTTTGCAAATGGAAGACCAACAACGAGTTTCAATCTACCCGAAGGCAGAGAAGGGTTTATGAGACCCGCGCCGCCACCCAGGAGTGGTCCTTCGGGATTGTTTCAATCTACCCGAAGGCAGAGAAGGGTTTATGAGTGGGTGCAGTCAGAAAATATTCAACCTGATATTATGGTTTCAATCTACCCGAAGGCAGAGAAGGGTTTATGAGAAATGCAAAAAAGATAGTTAGTCCGTATGGATGATGTTTCAATCTACCCGAAGGCAGAGAAGGGTTTATGAGTTCAATATACTTTTGCTCAAAAAAGACTTGATAAACTAGTTTCAATCTACCCGAAGGCAGAGAAGGGTTTATGAGAGATAGATGAAATCATAGAAGCAGATTTGAAAGCGTTTCAATCTACCCGAAGGCAGAGAAGGGTTTATGAGAATCAAAATGGCTGTAGTACAGTATCCACAAGTTGGTTTCAATCTACCCGAAGGCAGAGAAGGGTTTATGAGAGGATAAACAGTTGATAAATGTTGAGGGGGCGCGGAGTTTCAATCTACCCGAAGGCAGAGAAGGGTTTATGAGAGCACTTTTGCATCTAACTGGCTCAAAGATAAGACTTTATATTCGATATTTCATAGTAAAAACCTCGCAGCAAACGTTAAGGTTTAGTTAAAGTTACATTAATTTCATTTTATTTTGCTATCATTTTTTATACATCCTGTAAAATTAAGTTGTTGATTATCAAAGACTTACAAACGGTATAACAATGTTGTATAATAAAAATAATTTATGCGATAAAGTTTCTTTCAAGGTATTGACATTTTTAAATATGGACTAAATACCTGTAAATTTATGGGAAGAGAACAAACATTTGGACAGATACTAAGGCAACGTAAATGATGAATTTTACAAAAACTTGATTATCAAACAATTGTAGATTCAATATTTTCAATGCTTTAATTCCGTCTAACTACAAATTTAAAAAAATAATTATGAAATCTGTTAAAATTTTTACACATGGAATTGTACTTGGAGTCTTTCGGTACCCGCTTGCGGGCGAAGGACGGCTTATTCGAAATCACAGTCCCGGATTTGACGGGCGGGGGCAACCACCGCGTTGAGCAATTTGCAACGCATCAGGTTCGCACCATTTTAATGCACGACCACACCTCCATCAGTGCCGATGCTATCCATCTGGCACTCGAATCCGACACCGACATCATCCTCTGCGATAAATTCGGTCATCCAGTCGGGCGTTTCGTTTCCTCCATACCTACCAATTCTGTCAATATTCTGAAGGCGCAAGTCGCCGTGAGCAATCATGCACCTACGGCATTGGGTTTGGCGCGTGAGTGGTTGGCTCAAAAATCGGAGTACCAGATTAAACTCCTCAACCGCATGGCTGCTTATCGCAATACACAAGCCAAAGCGGTGATAGCGCAAGGTTGTGAAGGCATCGCCAAGCAACGCCAAACACTTTTGGCTGTTGATTTGGTTGAAAATCCTCAAAAAGCGGCTGCTATACTGAGGGGGGTTGAAGGCACATCGCAACGACTCTATTTCCAGACTTTGAGTGCCATCATGCCCGAAGAATACCAATTTGACAGCCGAAGCCGCCAACCTGCCGACGACCTTTTCAACGCCTTGCTCAACTATGCTTATGGCATTTTGTACCGCAAAGTTGAAACGGCTTTAGCCAAAGCAGGTCTGAATCCCTACATCGGTTTTATGCACCGTGACGATTACAAGCGCAAAAGCCTTGTCTTCGATTTCATTGAGCCTTTTCGCATTGCAGCAGACCGTGTAGTGCTAACGCTTTGTGCCGCCCGTGACATCAATAAGCAACATCTGCGCGCTTTAAAAGAAGGGGGCTTTCTGCTCAACAAAGAAGGTAAGCAAATACTCGCTGCTGCCTGTCACCTGCATTGGCAAGAACGCCCTGCTAAAGAGAATGATGCGTCAAAACAGACGTTTCAACAAATATTGGAAGCCTCAGCACGGCAATTGGCACAACGCCTGATGGCTCTTGTACCGCATGTGGTGATGAGTGAAGCTCCTTTTGGGTGATATGGGTAATGGGTAATTTGTAATGGGTAATTGCGCCCAGATTTACTACATTTTTTAAATTTAGTAAATTTATATTCTTATATCTAAAATATTGATAACCAATTAATTAGCAACAACTCCATTTGTTTTCACCTTTCATTTTTTAATAGGGCTAACACCCTATTCTGATATATTGCGCCCTTTCAGGGCTATTTTTACTTTTCACTCTGCACTTTCACTTAAAAAAGGACACCACGCTTTGAAAATACATTAATTGATACTGAAATTTGTTTTAAACCATGGTTTATTGCATAGCCTTCGACATTGTGAGCGACAAAGTGCGCCGCCATGTTACCAAATTGATTAAAAAAACGGGATTGGTACGGGTTCAAAAATCTGTTTTCATTGGTGCTTCCGATTCTGTGAGCATTACGGACTTGAAAACGAATCTACTCACTTTGCTGCATCCCACGCTTGATAAATTATTCATTGCGCCACTCGACAATTTGGCGTTTCAACAACTGACTTTTCTGGGTATTTCTCTCGATAAACAGCTTATAACTCGGCAGGTGGCTGTGCGGTATTTTTAACTTAAAAAAAACTATAAACAATGGGAAAGCTCTGGCTCTATCCAATGACCCCCTCAGTAAAATGCGACTTAACATCCGTTCAGATGTTTGACAAAGGCAAAGCTTTTGAAGCCTTGACCGACCCGATTAGTCTCGCTCGCTTAATCAAGAGCGATGTAAAAACGCTTGAAAAGTGGGCAGAGAAACCACAATACAGCCAATTTGACATACCGAAGCCTGGTGGAGCTAAACGCCAGATACAAAACCCTGTGGCAGACTTAAAAAACCTTCAACAAACTCTCAATCTTTACTTGCAATGTGTGTATCACTACATCAAACCGCCTTGTGCCTTCGGTTTTATCTTGAACGCTGCCGATGAATTACGCATTCGCAACATCTACACCAATGCCATACAACACATCAATGCCCAATGGATATTGAATATGGACATCAAAGACTTTTTCCCGACCATCAACAGTCAGATGTTGCACACAAGTTTGAAAGAACTATTGGGTTTTCAAAAACCATTACTCAATTTGTTGATAGGACTTTGCACTTGTCGAGGCAGATTGCCCACAGGTGCGCCCACATCGCCCATACTCTCCAACCTCGTGTGTTTGGATTTGGACATGAAACTCCAAAGCC
>JAYUQN010000381.1:0-4484 GCA_043756725.1 Saprospiraceae bacterium | reverse complement strand
ATAAAAAAAAAAGCGTCCAACCGTAAGGTCAGACGCATCAAAACAAAACGAAAAACCAACTTTAAACAAGTCTCTTTGAAGTAATAAACACTTACTTTGTATTTTTAGTTCCAATATTATGGAAACCTTTTGTCAGATATTTGTCAGAATTAACTTCTAAGGGTTACAGTGACGTCTTGACTTTTGCCGTTTCTAAAAATAATAAGTCGTAAATTATCGCCTGCTTTGGCTTGTGCGATAATATTGCGAACATCGTTCGTAGAAGTAACGGCACGATTTTCTATTTTAATAATCACATCATTGGGTAAAAGACCCGCATATTGGGCAGAACTACCGTCTTGAACATTATCTATAATAACACCACTGGCAACATTTAGGTTCCTTTCTGCGGCAACTTCTTGAAAATATTGATCCGCTACCATTATAACACCTAGACGACCCCGATTGTTTTGAGATTGTGCTTGAGGTGGAACCACGGGGCGTTTACCGCCATTTTTTACAATTTCATCTACAATTTTTGCCATTACGGAGACAGGAATAGCAAATGAATAGCCTTCATAACTGCCTGTACGCGTCTGAATGGCGGTATTGATACCCACCAATTTTCCAGAAGCATCTACTAAAGCTCCCCCTGAATTACCTGGATTGACAACCGCATCTGTTTGGATTAAATCTTCCATCGAACTGCGTGTATCAGAAACACCAATTTTTTTATGCGTTGCACTTACAATACCCGCCGTTACGGTTGTGCCAATATCGTAAGGGAAGCCTATTGCTAAAACCCATTCGCCAATTCTCAAATTATCAGAATTGCCTTTTTGAACAGCTGGCAAATCCGAAGCATCTATTTTGAGAACCGCAAGGTCGTAGCGTGCATCTGTTCCAACAACTTTAGCGACAAATTTACGGTTGTCACTTAAAGAGACATTAACATTATCGGCAAAATCAACAACATGATTATTTGTAACAATATAACCATCTTTTGAAATAATGACGCCTGAGCCAGTCCCTTTTTTTTGAGGTTGTCGAAATCCAAAACCAAAAAACTGTGCAAAAGGGTCATTGTCATAATACTCTTGTGCCCTTTTTTGAGCAGATTCCCTTGATTCTGCGGCTTCTATATAAACCACAGTTGGAGAAGCGGTAGCAGCAGCAACAGATAAATCTATGGCTCCTACTGTATTAACATCACTTGCGAATCGGACTACGTTGGTATTGGGTGAAACATTCACTTTTTTCCCTGTTAGTTTCATGGCACCCACTACTATCAAACCACCTATCAACCCAGCACCGATTAGAGATAACAGATTTTTCATTATGTTGCTTACCTTTTGAATAAATTAAAAATAAAGTTCTATTTTTTTCACTTACGAATAAAAAACGTTTAGGGATTGATGTTGTTTATGTAAAATTTTCATTTTAACGAAAATTTAACTAAGAACTCATGAATATCGTTATTTTTCATCTGTATTCAACAAAGCTACAAGTAAATTAGTTCTACATTGGCACTTAAAAAAAAGCGAAGATTAGTTATTTAAGCTTGATAAGAGAAGAAGTGGTTTTCGGTTTTGTTTTTGTGAAAATTTGAAAATTTTCATAAAAACAAAATCGAAAATTTTTTGAGTTTTAAATTTAAAGTGCCATAATAGAATGATTGCTCATCTTGAAATAAAGTCTCATTTTTATGATAAGACGAACGTAGTGTTTCAATATTTTATAACCAATCGAATAAAGTCTATTATTTTTACACTTTAAAAACTCTTTCTCAATACGAGTTCGAGTAACACAGTATTTTGAACTTCTATTATTCGATGTGCGTATATGTAAAATATGAATCAACAGTATATAAACATTCAAGGCATTTATAGTATACTTCAACCAGAGACGGATTTGGAACGCTTTTTTATGGGGTTACCCGAAATCCAAGCAGGTTTGCTTTGGGGAGAACCACGTTATGGACATCCAGAAGGTAAGGTTTTGTATCATGTCGTTGAAGTTTATAGAAATATTGATCGCGTAATACCCCCCCTCAGTATAGACGTTAGGGAAACATTGCGAATAATTACCCTTTTGCATGATACTTTTAAATATAAAGAAGACAAAAGTTATCCACGCGATTGGTCAAAACACCATGCTAAATTAGCTCGGCTTTTTGCAGAACAGCATATCACGTTAAAAACAGAGTTGGAAATAATTGAATTACACGATGAAGCCTATTATTGTTGGCGATTGGAAGCATTGGAAGATGAACCACAACAAGCTGAACTTAGGCTTAGTCAGTTGTTGGAAAGGTTGAAAGGGCGGTTACAAGTGTTCTATATATTTTTCAAATGCGATACAGCAACAGGAGATAAAACGCAAGCCCCTGTCAAATGGTTTGAAAAAAAAGTAGAGGGTATTGAAAGAGTTTCCATTAAAAAAGGTTAAAAAAAATCCCCACTTCAAGTCGAAGCAGGGATTTTTTAGTCAGAATAGAAATTTAATTGACGGCAACACCAAGCGCTTTCATAGTCTCAACATTTAAGTTACCAACAGGTAAGCCTTTATCTTGTTGAAATTTTGTTAAAGCGGCTTTTGTACGAGCGCCCATGATGTCATCTTCTGGACCTGCGTCATAACCTCTTTCTTTCAATGCGCGCTGGATAGAGCGAACTGTAGAACTTGTAATTTTGTCGTTACAAACAACTTCTCTCCACTCAGAGAAACCACCTGCTTTCACCAAACGGCGCTTAGTGATAGTTGCATATTCAGCAGGAACTTGTACTTCACGTACAGAAGCACCAGCAGAAGCTGCTTTTTTGTTGATGGTAGAATACTGAGCAGGAATGTCTTCTTCGCGGAAAGTCGCAGGAGATTTTACAACTTGCTTAGTAACTGTTGCATACTGAGCAGGAATTCCTTCCTCGCGGGTTGTTGGAGGCGTTTTCACAACTTGCTTAGTAACAGTAGCATACTCAGCAGGAATTACTTCTTCACGAACCGTAGCAGGTGTTTTCACAACTTGCTTAGTAACAGTTTTGTACTCAGCGGGAATAAGCTCTTCGCGAACAGTTTCAGGAGTTTTCACTTTCTGAACAGTGATAGTTTTGTAATCACCAGGAATCATTTCCTCACGTGTACCAGCAGGAGTTTTCACTTTTTGAACTGTGCGAGTAGCCATTTTTGCAGGAGTAGGAGTGCGTACAACACAACCACTGTTAGCAACACCTGAACCATCACAACCTTTGTTTACTTGCTTAGTAACAGTTTTGTACTCAGCAGGCACTTCAACCAAACACCAAACCAAACAATCGTTAGGGTCAGCAGACAAGCAGTTTTGAGAAGCTTGTTTTTTTACCCATTTTGTTTGAGCTGGTTGAACCATAACACGGTCAGTCACAGTTTCCATTCTTGGTTGCTTAACTTCTACTTTTTCGCCAGCAGGTTCTGATTCGTATTGCTCAGTTACTGTTTCATAAGAAGCAGGAACTTCAATAACACGCTTGCTTTCTGGCTTAACCATTACTTTTTCAGTAGCAGTTTCGTAAGAAGCAGGAACTGGAATAAGGCGCTTGCTTTCTGGCTTAACCATTACCTTTTCAGTAATTGTTTCGTAAGAAGCGGGTACAGGTACCATGCGCTTGCTTTCTGGTTTAACCATTACTTGTTCAGTAATCGTTTCGAATGACCCTGGAACAGTAACGATACGCTTGCTTTCTGGCTTAACCATTACTTGCTCAGTAACCGTTTCGTAAGAAGCAGGAATAGCAATAACGCGCTTAGAAGCCGCTTTAGTCACCACTTGCTCTGTTGTGTTGTTATATTGAGCAGGTGTTGATTCATAACGGATAGAAGCACCTTTTACTTCCATTTGCTCAGTAACTGTTTCATACTGGTCAGGAATCATACATTTTGCATAGCATTTACCTGGTTGTGCGTTTGGCGGGGTGTCACCCGGCTGTGCCATGACCGCAACAACGCAGAAAGAAAATACTACAGACAGGATAGAACTTAATCTTCTCATAACTCTGAGTTTGGTTTAAATGATTTAATTAGACAATTTTTTAAATTATATCGCAATTGATGATTGCCGAACCTGTAAAAAATAAATTTTTCGTTTGTATTCCTAACCTCTCAAAACATGTACTCAAAATTAAGTAAAAGCAAAATTATAAAAATTTTGGATAGCAAAGATAATACTTCTTTGTTATTTTACTATGAAGCTCGTAATCCATACTTTCCGTAATGGAGCGAACATCACCATTTTTGAACAAAATTTTTATTTCATCTTTAGATTTGTTATAAGTTTGGTTACTTTCTATTCCTGTAAAAACTAAATAATTTATATTTGTATTTGCAGAAATATGTTGTGAAACTTTGTGACGTATTTTTTCGATGTAGTCACGTTCAAATGGATTGTTTTGTAGTTCCGATTTGAAAAGTTTTCTGTTGAGTATGCTTGACGCAAGATGTGACAATATGAAGTCGCTATGGTTTGTCCATAA
>JAYUQN010000380.1:0-4487 GCA_043756725.1 Saprospiraceae bacterium | reverse complement strand
TGGTAGGAATTATTGTACGAATGGTGGACTTCATTACTCCTATTAGATTTTACCCATCTGTTTTCCCTATTTCAATTCCAATATGGTGCGATTAAAAGTATGACAGGGCTACAACCCAACGACAATACCCATTTATTTCAATTCCAATATGGTGCGATTAAAAGGCAAAACGCATAGCCGCTTATGATGAAGATTTGCCTTAATTTCAATTCCAATATGGTGCGATTAAAAGTGCAACAAAATCATAGATGAAACCTATGGGGAGTACCATTTCAATTCCAATATGGTGCGATTAAAAGCATTTTAAGGATGGCAGAGGAAAAGAATTTTGATGAATTTCAATTCCAATATGGTGCGATTAAAAGTTTTAAGGGATGTCCCTCACCATATTTTTGCCCATATTTCAATTCCAATATGCTGCGATTAAAAGCGATTATGACCCCAAAAGCATCATGCCCGCTTTGAGATTTCAATTCCAATATGGTGCGATTAAAAGTATGCTCGGCAAACCCCACACACTCCCCCAAGAATTATTTCAATTCCAATATGGTGCGATTAAAAGATTTAAAGGCAGGGTAATTTTACCCTATTTATCGGAATTTCAATTCCAATATGGTGCGATTAAAAGCCTAAAGATTCAGCTAATTCAGTAGAGCTAAAAATATTTCAATTCCAATATGGTGCGATTAAAAGTCAAAAAATGCTTGCAATAGCTTTCAACGAATTAGTATTTCAATTCCAATATGGTGCGATTAAAAGAAGGTAAACCGTCTTTCGCTACTATTCAAAAGATTTATTTCAATTCCAATATGGTGCGATTAAAAGTTTTCTCTTGAAATTCCCTTTTCAATTCCTCAATCATTTCAATTCCAATATGGTGCGATTAAAAGAGAACTAAAACTACTCCCCAAAAAGAAAGAAGTAGTATTTCAATTCCAATATGGTGCGATTAAAAGACGGATGGTTTAGACCCGCTTTTGCAATTACAACCGCTATTTCAATTCCAATATGGTGCGATTAAAAGGTAAGCCGTTTAGACAGGCAAAATGTACAGGAGTGGTATTTCAATTCCAATATGGTGCGATTAAAAGTTTTTAGCGTAAAAACCCGTAAACCATTGATAAAAATTTCAATTCCAATATGGTGCGATTAAAAGCTCTGAGCGTTATAAATATGTCGTCTTCAACTCTTATTTCAATTCCAATATGGTGCGATTAAAAGTAAACCTGCTTACTGAAATGGGTTACACAGTTATATATTTCAATTCCAATATGGTGCGATTAAAAGAAAGTACGGCGATGCCGAATCTGTACCCGAAAAAAACATTTCAATTCCAATATGGTGCGATTAAAAGCATGTCTTGCTGGCTATGCCTACGAGTATCCATCTATATTTCAATTCCAATATGGTGCGATTAAAAGTGGCAACGCCTAAAACTGCTATTAGTGAGATTATAATATTTCAATTCCAATATGGTGCGATTAAAAGTGTAGGAAGTGACTACCTGTTCAAGGTTTTAACTTTATTTCAATTCCAATATGGTGCGATTAAAAGTATACCAATCTTGCGAAAATGCTCTGCCACTTCAGATTTCAATTCCAATATGGTGCGATTAAAAGCAACTAAACTTAGTCCTTGCAGAGTAACCCAATTAATTTCAATTCCAATATGGTGCGATTAAAAGACCAACGCCGTTTTTTTGAGGTCTTTCAAACCCTCATATTTCAATTCCAATATGGTGCGATTAAAAGGGATTAAGCCTACGGATAGCATTTTGTTAGCCCATATTTCAATTCCAATATGGTGCGATTAAAAGGGAAGATTTTGAAATTTTGAACATTGCTAAAAAAATTCAATTCCTATATGGTGCGATTAAAAGCAGGATTTCATTGCAATCAACGATTTGAATTAAGATTTCAATTCCAATATGGTGCGATTAAAAGGGAATAAGCTATGAAATGAAAGATTTTTATCACAACTATTTCAATTCCAATATGGTGCGATTAAAAGACAATTACTTTTTCCGAGAATAAAGTATTGTCTGTATTTCAATTCCAATATGGTGCGATTAAAAGCTGTTCTTTGCTTGCGTCCTTCCAAAGGTCGGATGTCATTTCAATTCCAATATGGTGCGATTAAAAGGCAAAAGTCAGCTATGTTCACGCCTAATGCCCGCTAATTTCAATTCCAATATGGTGCGATTAAAAGTTCTTTCGATTAAAAGACGTGGTACGCTATCTGGTGGATTTCAATTCCAATATGGTGCGATTAAAAGATGTGACGGTGATACGTGGCACAAAAACAGAAACATTATTTCAATTCCAATATGGTGCGATTAAAAGCGTTGCTAATCACAAAAAAACGGGCAAAATTTGGGATTTCAATTCCAATATGGTGCGATTAAAAGTAATAAATTTAAATCAGTTATTGCTTGTTCAACAATATTTCAATTCCAATATGGTGCGATTAAAAGCGATTTTACCGCAAAGCCTTCTTTTGCAGATGTAAATTTCAATTCTAATATGGTGCGATTAAAAGATGTCTTGCTGGCTATGCCTACGAGTATCCATCTATATTTCAATTCCAATATGGTGCGATTAAAAGTCCGTTTCATTGCTGCTTGAATCGCTTTCTACCTTATTTCAATTCCAATATGGTGCGATTAAAAGTAACGAAATACTGTCATTCAGAGGTGTAAATTTTATATTTCAATTCCAATATGGTGCGATTAAAAGCTTTGACACGGTCGCAGCGTGAACGCAGCTTGAAACGATTTCAATTCCAATATGGTGCGATTAAAAGATGCAACGGGTTTGGGGTGGATTGCGCCCCCATCGGATTTCAATTCCAATATGGTGCGATTAAAAGGCGCACGTTGTGCATCCATGCCCGACACGTTTTGATATTTCAATTCCAATATGGTGCGATTAAAAGGTGTGGTTCGTTTTTGGCTATTAATTACAACCTATAATTTCAATTCCAATATGGTGCGATTAAAAGACTTGGACGCCACCCTTTACGGCTCTCTAAAATATATTTCAATTCCAATATGGTGCGATTAAAAGTTTATCACGATTCTATCGTTGTTTTCCGCTATGAGAAATTTCAATTCCAATATGGTGCGATTAAAAGCATTCATGCGACTATTGCGCTGCGCCTGTGGTTTCAATTTCAATTCCAATATGGTGCGATTAAAAGACTTTTGCATATTTGCGGATGTAATATTTAGGTATTATTTCAATTCCAATATGGTGCGATTAAAAGTTTCAGAATAGCACACAATACAGCTATGCGAGTTCGATTTCAATTCCAATATGGTGCGATTAAAAGATTGTCAATTTTGGAACAACCATACCTGCAACGGCATTTCAATTCCAATATGGTGCGATTAAAAGAAATCAATTAACCTTTTTCACCCCCTCAGTATAAAAATTTCAATTCCAATATGGTGCGATTAAAAGTTGTTCACCTTATCTTCCTGTTGTTGTTGCTGTACATTTCAATTCCAATATGGTGCGATTAAAAGTAGGAGTTCCTTTAGCAGTTTCATAGGGAATAAATAAATTTCAATTCCAATATGGTGCGATTAAAAGTCTGAAGCCTGAATTGTCCTTTGGGTTATTCTCTTTATTTCAATTCCAATATGGTGCGATTAAAAGAGCAGCTTCTTTTTGTGGCTGTGGGGGCGCAATTACATTTCAATTCCAATATGGTGCGATTAAAAGCAGTAGTTTGATACCGCCAAGTGGTGAAAACTATGATTTCAATTCCAATATGGTGCGATTAAAAGAGTAGCCGCCGCCAACGAGCCAGACATAAGAGAAATATTTCAATTCCAATATGGTGCGATTAAAAGTTTAAGAACTAAAAACTTATTTTCGCTTCTCATTGGCATTTCAATTCCAATATGGTGCGATTAAAAGCAGCGACCGTTGATGATGATTTAGACCCTTCAACAAATTTCAATTCCAATATGGTGCGATTAAAAGATACTATAATTCCAACTTTCGGGGTCGTCACGATAAAATTTCAATTCCAATATGGTGCGATTAAAAGCTTTCAGTGGGCTTGCTCGCGTTCTATCAATTTTATTATTTCAATTCCAATATGGTGCGATTAAAAGTTCATAATTCATCATTGAGTTACAATCTTCAAAACAATTTCAATTCCAATATGGTGCGATTAAAAGGTACATCATAGCCTACACACGCAAAGGGGAACAGAATTTCAATTCCAATATGGTGCGATTAAAAGTTTTAATATTTTACAAAAATCGGCATGAAAAACTTATTTCAATTCCAATATGGTGCGATTAAAAGGTTGTTCAGCCGCCTATGGTATGGCGAGTGGCGCAACATTTCAATTCCAATATGGTGCGATTAAAAGCGTTTTCAAAAAAGCTAAAATTTCAGTTACCTGAAGAATTTCAATTCCAATATGGTGCGATTAAAAGTTCTAATTTTGCCTTTTTGTCACAAGCAATAAAA
>JAYUQN010000379.1:0-13006 GCA_043756725.1 Saprospiraceae bacterium | reverse complement strand
AGAATTTTCGGGCATCTATGAAATTTATTCTATACACCAAGACACCAAAGTTTTTACGACCGTGGATATAAGCCATAAAAATAAAACAGCCTTCGCCATTATATACGAGACCAAGAAAGACGAGCAGACTAAAATAACAGATGCCAAAGATGTAAAGCCTGAAAGATTTCAAGATTTGCTCAAAGATTTGACATTGAAAGGGTATAAACAAACAAACACCCAAAGCACCGACCGACTGAGGTAAATTGGTACATAGGCAAAAGTAATATCTTTTGTCTGGCATTTTGCCGATAAATTATAGAAATTTACGGGCTGCCCAAGGTAAGAGCTATAAAAAATCAGACACTATGGATATTAGTGTCTATTGGCTTTTGAGCACTCAAATTTAATCAAAATCATTAGTACTTTACTCTTGACATTACGAGAAAAAATATGTATCTTATTATTCAAGTATTAAAACGACGGGCAACGCAACCGTTAGTAGAAAACTACTTATAGTTAGCATCGTTAAGCTATTAGAAGCATGATTAAACAGAAAAAGGGTAAACCATCTTTACCCTTTTCTAAATTTTTAAATCCATTTGTGGACGGGGTAGAATTTAATACACGTTTAATAGACAAATATATGAATAAAAATCATTAGACTCCTAATAAAAACTATTAATGTTTTTATTAGGTGGTTTCATAAAAAAATTGTATATTATTGATAGGCAGGAAAAAACTAATAAAGAACTGATAAAGTTAAATAAAACAGAAAACCTCTATCAATAGGAGTGCTTATATCTTAAAATTGAAAAGAGTAAAGTTTTGGCTTTACCCTTTTCCTAAATTATTCCTATGAACAAGTCTTTGAAATTTGCCTTCGGGCATGGAAAAACCTTTGTTGAGATAGCCTTAAATGGCATTTCCGAAGAAACGATAAGGTATGTTGCCTTATTCGTTATTTACTTAACCGCTTTAACCGTCTGGTTTTGGTTTTATCTTGAGTGGCTGCTCAAGCACCAATTTTAAAATCAATAAAAGTCAAAGTTCTAAAATTGAAGGGCAGGTGCAATCTGCCCTTTCAATTATTTTGCAAAAGTACAGCATTATTAATTAACTAAAAAATAAAAATAAAATGATAAGTGTACGCCCAAACGATTATCGAGGATATGTTGCAGTTGACCATGTAACTGCTGGAAGAATCTTCGATACTTTTTTAAGAGAAAATGGTGTTAAACCAGATACCTTTATAGGTATAGATGCTGATTTTCCAAGTAATAAAGACGATGAATTTATGCTTGTTGAAATAATATTTAAATCAGACGATGTGATTGAACACAAAGAACTAAAGATGAAGGTAAGTGAGTTCTTTCATTTATTTACTCGATTTAGAGTTGTATTTGCGCCTCAACATAGATTAGAAGAATTCGTGAAGATTATTAATTCATAAAACTACTAAGGGTGTAAAGAGGGATTTTGATCAGTTTTTTTCCAATAGACAGAATAATATGTAGTGTCTAATGTTTCTCTTCTAAAAAGCCTCTGAACCACAGACTGACCAAGATAACAACTAATTATTTTGCAATTCTCTCAAATCCACAACTTCAATCTTTTCAACAAAAGTCTCACTTTCAGGTGTATCATCCGCTTCATTAGGACTTTCTTGAATATAGGTCAAACGGTGCATGAGTAAGTAATTGTAAATAGGGTTGAGGTTACGCCCAGAGATGAAGATGCGGACATCAGCCGCAAAAAGTTCAATGCCTTCAGACGGGTTAAAATGGATTTTGGTCAAATAGGAGTAGGCAAAGGCTTGAAAATTGCCATTGCCAAACCGCAAATCCAGCATCACAGCTTGAGCATTGCTTTGTGGCTCAATACCGTAAAACTTGAAATCACTAAGATTTTGTTCATCCCTTTGAGCGAGGAGGTTTCTGAAACTACTCATATTATTTACCTTTTCCAAAATTTCCTTTACTGATGTCACGCCAAGTCTCTTTTGCACGGCTTACATAAGCGTGTGAAAGAGATTTGATACGACTTACTAATTTTTGTTGCTCTTGAATTTTATCTGTTTTGGGTTTTTTATCAGCAATATCCAAAGCCGTCAATCGGTCTGCATTTTTATTAATGGCTTGCCTTAAATCTACTGCATTATCAGTATAAATATGACAACTTTGTTTACCACGAGATACAGAAACATAAAATTGCTGTTTGGAAGTGGCTTTAAATGAAGCCGAACTTTGGGCAATCAAAACTCTATCCACACTTTTACCCTGAGAAGCGTGAGAGGTGGTACAATAGCCATGTGTGAAATTGCCAAAATCTTTTCCAAGCGTTGCGCCATTACTAAGGATAATGTCGTTTTTCTTATTGAAACCGACAACGGAGTAAATTTGCCCGTTGTTGAGTTTGCGGTCTTCAAGTGATTTCCCATTTTGAGAAATGCGGATTTTGTCTCCTTGGCAAAGAGCAATATCCGATTTTTCAAATACTTGAAAATGGGGTGCATGGTCAAGTGAAAGCAGCTTTTCTTTACCCTCCTTATCTTTTACCATAACAGAACCCATATTGGCAACACCTTCTTTTTTAAAGCAGTGGTATCTATTCCCTGCCTTAAAGCCCTTGACGTTTTGATGAAACTGGATGATATGCCCGTCTTTATATAAGGTGTGGTCTTTTCTTTGGGCTTCGGTAAAGGAGAGATTTTTTTGAATGGAAAATGTTTTTTCTACAGCCCCAAGCCGTTGTTTGGCTTTCAAATTATCCCGAATAGCATTGGTTACATCTTCGCCTTCTTTGTGAGTAGGCGCAACGACTAAAACGCTTTTTTTAGCATCCACAGCTTTGAGGTAATCTTTGGCAATGGCTTTATGCCGTTCTGCTGAATGCTCAATTTCGTGAACCGACCCCATTGAATGAAGTTTATCATACCCCTCAGTAATTTTGCCCTCTGAAATGGATTTGACCGCCTGTTTATAATCTTTGGTTTTTTGACGTTGAATTTCATTGACCCTTGCGGTTTTAGTACCCGTCCTTTCTTGGATAAGGCGCAGGGCATCACCACGCTCTACCGAGCCATGTTGTTTGATGTCGCCTGTTAAAATCAAACGGGCATTTTGGCTTTTGGCAATATCCATGACACCATTCATAGTTTTATTGCCAAGCTGTCCCGCTTCATCAATCCAGATAACTTGATTTTTGAGTTGAGAATGTAGGTCTTTGTTTTGAAGCAGATGTGCCACTGTATCAGCCGAATGAAAGCCCTCATCTCGTAGTACGCCCCGAGAAGCATCGGCAGACGGCGCAAAGGCAAAAATCTTTTTATCGGCTTTTTCAACCCCTTTGGCAAGCTCTGTCATTAGGGTTGTTTTACCTGTTCCTGCACCCCCTTCAATGACAATGGTTCGGTCTTTTGAGGTAAGGGCATGGGTAACAGCTTTGCGCTGCTCCACATTGAGCATGTCATTTTGAATCTCATAATTGGCGTTAATGGGTTTGAATTTCCCCCTATCTTCTGAAACGGATTTAATCAAATGGGTTTCTTCTTTGACCGCTTCTTTGGTGGTAATGAAATTTGTTTTGCCCGTTTTTTGACTAATCAAATTATCCTTTTTGTCAAAAGCTGTTTTGACTTGTTCGGGATTTGCCGAACCATAAGACCGCTTAAAAGCAAGGGTTAAAAGCTCCTTTTCAGAAGCAACAGATTTTCTTTCAAAAGAATGTTCTATGGCGTGGTCAATTGCCTTATCCGATGCCTTAGAGGAATCTGCGTCTTTTTTCTTTTCACCAGCAAATTCTTGATTTTTTGCACCCTCAATATGTGACATTTCAGCATCAGTAAGCCGCTTTTGCCACAGGTCTTTAAGTTCAGAATTGTCCAAACCTTTGCGCTTATTTTCTCTGGTAGTCGCTCCAAGTTTGTCTTTTTCTTTGGCATCAGTGATGCCTTTTTCATCGGCTAATTTTTCAATCTCTTTGGTGCGGTTGGAAAATTTATCAATGGTATTTCGGTCAAATCCTGCAACTTCCCATCCCCCCTCAGTACGCTCAATTTGATAGCCCGACTTGGACAATTTATCTGTTAATTGAGAATGAAAGTAGGCTTCATAATATGCGCCATCGGTTTTGATTTGACCAAATTCCCCTGCCTTCCATTTTTGTTCTACATCGTCATAAGTGGCATTGAATGTAAAACAATGTGCGTGCAGATGCGGGTCAGGTTCACCATTTACAGGTCTTGACGTGGTATGAATAAACTCTGCATAAGCGAAATTTCCAGTATCTCGATTTTCAAAAGCTCCTCCTGTACGAACTCTTGTTTGCATATCTTTTTCCATTTCACTCATAGTCTGATGTACGGATGAACGGAAGTTTTCTAAAATATCTTTGTCTTGGGTTTGAGAATAAAGTATGCTTAATGATTTAGGAGCATGGAAATTTATATCGTATCCAACACGGCGATTATCATTATTTCGAGCAGTCAATTGTTCATCGGTTTGTGGGTTTATATTATCACAGAGTTTACAGAATTCTTCTTTTGAGACATCGCCTTTTAAGCCAAGTTTATCAGCAGCTTCGCCACCCCATGAACCGATAATTTCCTGTTTTTCAGAATAATAATCTTGTTTAGATAGCCCATCAGCATAGTATTGTTTTGCTCCAGCAGCCGAAGTATTGACGATAATGCGTAGCATGATGATAGTATTTTAGTTAGAGTAATTTCTTTTTTTATTTTTTACAGACATCTCTCCTTAGTAGGCTAAGGGGTTTTACTGAGCAAGAAAATAGCTTTCAGAGAGATGTCTGTAATCCTCAAAATGGAATAGCTTTATGGCAAAAAAGACACAGGTAGAGTAGGGTGAAAACCTCATTCAATTTTGGTCGCTTTGAATTTTTGCTTGGTTTTTAAGTCCGTAATTTCATAATAATTAGGTGTTAAAATATCAATTTGATATTCGTTTGTATCACCGTCCAAAGTAACGAGCAGTTTATTTTTGGTAATGTTCCATGCCCCTGCGACCTCTGAATCTGGATATTTCATAAAGAGTTTTCTACTGTTGTAGTAAGTGATTGTATGCGTAAATCCCTCTAATTCCCAAGTGCCGCTACCACTTGTGAGGTCTTTTTTATTGATGGATGTGGCAGGTTTTTCACCAATACTAAGGGCTGTTTGAGGCTTAGATTTGAACATATTTCCGAAAATAGACTCGAAAGGGATAAGGCTCAAAATGCCAAAAATGAGGATTGCCCCAAAGAAAATTTTGAAAATATTTTTGAATCGAGCAATGTGAAAACTGTAAAAATTAGGTTCAGTTTTCATAGTCGTAATGACTTGAAAAAAGCGGAGAGCCAAAACAATACTGGCTATTTTGCAAAGAATAAGGAATGTTGCCATGACCTAAATATTTTTAATTTTAAGAAATGAGTTTAAGAAATGATGTCATTGTCTATGGGTTTGTCATTGGGCGAAAGAGCAATTTGTTGTGATGTATAATTATTGTTATTAGAACCGTTTAATAAGATTTGAGGTATTTCAAAACCCACTTCTAATCGCTGTAAATCAATATCTTCTTCTTTGAGTTTTCTGAAACGGCTACGGGCTTTTTCAATAAAAACGGCATCCATTTCCCCGTCCAAAGAATCTAAAACCATATCCCGTCTTTTGCGAATAACTTCCCATTCATCAATGAAAAAACAGATTCCTCCAATTATCAAAGCAACGCCCAAAGTCATATCCAAAATGATAAGGGCTATGCCCAAGAGTAGTGTAACCATAGGTTCTAAAAAAAGCTGAATGTGAAATTCTTTGATGATGATATTTCGGTAGGGTTTTCCGATTAGGCTTTTAAAATACTTGCTTTCTCCTCTGTAAAAAGAATGTACCCTTTTTGTATAGTCTGTTTCTTGATGTAGGTTGATGGATTTGAAGTATTTATAGCTTCTACGAAGCAACCAAAAGAGGAAAATAATAGAAGGAAAAGGGATTGCAAGTATCATAGCAAATGGGGAAAGGTCGTCAAAACCTTTTCCAAGCATTAGAATATTGAGGAGAAAAGAAGCAATAATTGTCCAAAACCCCAATTCAAAAAAGGCTACGATGTAGATAAAAGGGTCAATGATACGGACAGCCCTTTCTCCAAGATTTTCCCGAAAAAACAATTTAGCGGGATAGGCAGCAATAGCCACAGCGAAAAAGATAACCCCCAAAACGGCATTGGCTATTGGGTTTTGTTCAGGGCGATAAGTGCTATATACACCGCCTTGTTGTTGTGCTGAATAAGCATTTCCTACGTTGAAATTCATGATAATTGGTTTTTAGATATTAAAAAATTTGTTTAAATGACTTCTTTAAAAAATTTTTACCATCACTCCATTCCTTACCTGCTACTGTAATAATGGTGTCCACAATAAATTGATGTTCTTCGCCACCCGTTTTAAGAATTGTAAATTCTCTTGGCTCTACTTGGTAGTGCAACTGTTGATTAATGCCCGAACTGCTGTTAGAATTTGCACTTACATTAAAACTCATAAACTGTTTGAGATCTTTGCCTATGGTTCTTGCAGCCCACTCATTTGTGACAGCATCATTTTGAGCATGAAATATTTTAGTGGATAAATTACCTAAAAGTGAATCTACTTTGGCTTGTGCATTGCCGCCAAGTGTAGCAATATAGTTGCTGATGTTTTGGCTTAGAAATACCGTGCAAGCTCCCGAGCTACGGGCAGTCGTTTGAAAAATTTGGTCATATTCTGAAATGAAATATTGGCTTTCATCAGCCCATAGAAAAACGGGTAAATCTATCCCTGCTTTGAATTTTCGCCTTTCAGTAGCTTGTTGCCACATCAATTTGAAAATACCTTGTGCATAAATACCAAGTTCCAAATATTCTTTTACTGAAAAATCCAAAATGATGATTTTCCCTTCATGCGTCCATTCGGGTAATATAGTCGTAGTTTGAACGAAATGCTTGTACAAAAGACCTGTCAAGAACGGCTCTACAAGACCCAAAAAAGATTCTGTAATAATGGTACGGGTGCGCTCTGCAAGCGTGATAATTTCCCGATTGAAATAATTTTTGACCATAAAATACTCCCTCAATGAAGGCGTATCTTCATCTTGTTCAACTGCTTTTGACGTGTTGAGTGTGGCTTTTAAAAAGCATTTAATATAATAATTTTGTTCTCCCCATTGGGTGAGATGTTGTTTTGAAGTGTCGTGATTGCTTAGTATTTGTTTCAGTTTATCACTTTCTTCTTTAGAAAGCAGTGTAACTACAAGAGCGTGCATATTGGGGATACTCACTTCTTCATCAGCGAGTTTTAGCAAGTCAATCATACGCCTAATTAACCTTTTTAGGGCATTATCCCAAAATCGGTCTCCGCTATGTCCACCACTTTCTCCGCTTAGGTTGTTACCCATTTTGTAAATGGTCATTAATAAATTGACAAGGTTAAAGCTCTCACCAGCCCCTTTCCCCTCACGACTTCTTTCGTATTTCAACGGGTTAAAAGAGTAGGGGCTACCTTCTGAAAAAATGACTAAATCTTGTCTTCGGTCTATTCCTTCAGTCTTGTAGAGATGCTGAACAAGATTTTCCCATTCTTCCCGTTCATCAGGTTTAGCACAAAGGACTATGCCCCCCATGCCGAGTTTGAGAAATTCTTTTGAAATTTTTTTTCCCGAAGAACTGGTTTTGCCAGACCCTATACCCCCGAATATATGCACACCTCGCACAGCATCTCGAAGCGTCCAGAAGTCTTTTGGCTTATCTGAAAACTTTATGAGGGGCTTATCTAAATTATAGGGGCTTGTAGCAGGACTTTTATTGGTATTATAAAGCATTTTTGATTTTTATTAGAACATGTTAAAAATTACATTTATTAAAATAAAATTATCCATCACCGCCTCCGTCAGCCCCACCATCATCTCCTGAATCAGCCATATCCATATCATCATAATCCTCTCTTTGCTCGTTATGATTGTAAAAACTGAGTTCTTCTAATTCATTTACATTGGAGTTTTCGGTATTGTCTAAATTCACAAAGTCTCGTCTATCCTCGATGTCATAGGTATAATTATTATTATCATTAGCCAATTCAGAAAACCTGTCCATGTCTTGATCGTTGAGTTCGGATAAATCAACTTGCGGGGTATCGTTATTGAAAAAATTGGTTTCTCTTGCTTCAAGCATAGCAAATTCATTCTTTTCAGAAGTATCATAGTCTTTGTCATTTTCTAAAATATTACTTTGGTCTCCCGGTGTATCAGGTGTCACATCTGGGTTAATATCTGTCGGATTTTCTCCTTGCGTTGGCGTTGGAGAATCCGGGTTAAATTCCATAGGGTTTTCATTTTGAGTCGGTACTGTGGGGTCAGAATTAGTAGGGTCAATCTCTTTTATGTCTTGAACTTCCTTGGGTTCAATTTGAGATTTGTCCCCTAAAAATCTATCTGCCCAATTTTTATTACCCCCCTCAGTATCGGAGCGTTCATCATTTATACTGTCAGCCCATGACTGACTTTCATCTTTTGAATTATCTGTAAATCTATCAGTCCATGACTGCGTTTTTTCAGCTTCACCTTTTTCAATGATGCTGTCTATTTTATTGTCTAATTTGTAATCCTCTTTGTTTTCAATAATCGTCTGAGCATTTTCCATCTTATCCATATTGCCCCGACTAACCCCATCTGCTTTTTCAGGATTTGCATTTAGGGCTTGCTTTTCTGCAATTCGAACTTTTTCAGCATCTTGCATTTTTGTAGTTTCTGGCTCTCTAACGACTTCTTCTTGTTTGGGTGCGGGTGTATTTCCCTCTGTTTTGGGAGGTGGTTCATCTTCCGATTTTTTTAATTGCTCTTTTACGGCTTTGTTTCCAAAATATGCAGCACCTCTTTTAGCAGCTTCTTTGAAACCCTTTGTTAATACAAACATGGTTTTATTGATGATTTGATGAAAAATATTTGTTAACTTTTTCGCCTTTTCATGTTATAATAGGTTCAAACCAATGGAGGTTATTATGCCCTTCGCTTATGAAACCCAATCATTAATTGAAAAAGCTGATAAGGGTTGTCTTGAAAGTCAGTTATTAGTAGGCTCTTATTACTTAGGTTCAGAATTTTTGCCTGATAATCCTACAAGTAGTTACCTGTACTATACCCGATTTTTATCGCACGATTTTGCTGTCATTCAAAAAGAGCGTCTTATTTCGCCTTTTATGTACTGCCGAATTATAGCTTTAACAGGGCTTTTAGCTTTAAATCTTGATAAATTTCAAGAAGCCAAAATCCATTACCAGTCGGCTCTTGACTTTGCAGACCGTTATCTAAGTGTTGAACAAGCTGAACAAATGGCACAGAAGTATCATGTCTATCAGCGACTTGTTGAGATAGATGCCATTGAAAACGGCACAGTAAAACTTAAACCATTGTTAAATTAAAGCTATAAAATCACCTCTGTTTGCATTGCTTTTTGGGGAATATTTGACAGATTTTGAAGGCGTTTGTGTTGGTTGATTTCATCAAAAATTTCTTCTGATTCTAATTCAGTATCAATAATATCCAGTATGGTTGCCCTTTTTTTCTGATAAACCATGTATTCCTGTAAGAAAAGGCAGACAGCCGAAGTTTTTAAGACAAAGGCAAGCCCTGCTCCATCAGGTGTTGAGGAAAATGGTAAAGCAATTGAAAATACAAATATTGGTTCAATAAACATCCACACCGTAGTATCTGAAATTACAGTGTTGAATACTCTTTTTCCAACAAGCCATTTGAACAATAAGGATTCTCCTCTATGGTAGGAGTGCCATTTTTCTTTGCGAAAATCCCGAATGACAGCACCAAGATAATGTCCAAAAGCAAACAGCAGTATTGCCAAGCTAAACCAGTGTAATAGGTCATTAATATTTGTGTATTTACTGAGGGGGTATAGCATTGTATTTTTGAAACTGGTCGTACCAAAAATTGTTTCCATAAAATCAAGTACAGGCTTTAAAATATAGTCAATAAGTGTGGAAAAATCTATGCTTTTACCACTTGTTAAATTGCTTTTATGGACAGATTCAACCCACTTAATCCACAAGTAAGAGCAGGTAATCGTCACCAAGCCAAAGGAGCGAGAGCCAAGTTTTCTTCGTAAAAAAACTCTTGCTATAAATGCGCCTACGCCAAACATGAACGCTATTAACCCCATAATGAGCGATACAATCGCTGCATTTTTTTGGTCAAGGACTTGGTAAATACTGCCTTTGCTTCGCATATACCAACCATAATCGTTAAGTTCGTTTGTTACTTTCATCGTTAGAAAATTTAATATTGAAATTAATTGGAATGATAGAAAGTATAGTGTTTTGATGATTTCAACTTAAACCTCTTCGAGTACAATCACATTGACCCCCAGAAAAGAGGACTTAAATTGCCTTTTCACTTTCACTTTAAAAGTTTGAATTTCATTTGCATTGGGTAATACATTTCCTTTTGGAATGATATATACCTTTTGGTTTGATTCGAGGTCTTTCAAAGGAAAGCCCTTAAAATCATAAAATGATTCCCCTTCTAAAGTTAGCCCCGTGATGCTAAAAGCAGGTAATTTTTCAAAGTTCCGTAAGTTTGTTACGATTTCAGCAACAGGATACGATTCAAAATGTGTATGGTATAATTTGGTAATTTCCTCCTTTAACATGAATGTTGATGAAAATAAGACTGTGGCAATTAAGGCTATTGATTTCATACTGTAAGCTGTTTTTTATCCATGCCATTTAGCATGAATGGTTGAGAAATTGGTTCAAAATAATTTTCATGTTCTATGCTTAGATTGTTCCATCTGAAAATAGCATCTTGTAGATGCTTAGAAGGTGTAAATTTTTCTTTATTCGCTATTGCTTCATCATAGTGAATAACTGCCATTTTTGTTTCTTGGCTGATTTGATGTTTACATCTTTTCAAAGCCTTTTCGTAAGAGCGATATTTAGCATAACTCGTTAAAATAAACCAGACATAGCCAACATAAAACCCGAAATAAATTTCAAGTCCGACAAATAATACAGGCAGTAGTGTATCAAACCATGAAAAGGTGGCTTGGTCTGATATTTCTTTTAAAAATAGAATACGACCATTAGAAATTAAAACCACTGTTGCTAAGAGTAGTGTAGCTAAGAGCAATCCGATATTGAATTGTTTTTCACTTTTTTGAGTAGTCATTTCAAAGGCTTCCTCAGCTCCTAAGCCAGATTTTTCTAACCTTTTTCGTTCCAAATCAAAAAGTGATTTTTTACATTTCTTACTAAGATAATAGGCTGTTATTGCAGCCCACCCTACAATGATAAGCCCCATACTGTATGTTAATATAGTTTCTAATCTGGGAGCATTAGAGGATGCGATTTGACGATACATCTCCCATGAAACGGCTATTTCGAGAATAACAGATAGAATAAATACACAAGTGGACATAAAGATGGGTTCGTCTTTCATAATGTCCTCTGTTGTGGAGACTAAGGCGTGAGTGTGAGTGTGTTTTTGTAATAACTCCTTGCCTTGCTCAATAAGTTGAGCTGCATTTAAAGCTCTTTCTTCTGCTTTGGTTGCTGCTTTCATTTTCATTACTTCTTGTTTGATAAGTGATTGGTAATTGATTCTATGAAGCCTTCTGGGGCTTCAAATTTTTGTATATTTAAATGGTCTATTAAGAATTGGTTTTGTATTCCGCAGCCGTAAAATTTAATCCCTTCAAGCTCTTCATCCAATGGAAAAACCAGTTTTTTATTCCCTTTTACATCTTGAAGTCCATCGCTATAAATAAAAATGTGTTTTTCGTAGCCTTCAAAACTTGGCTCATTGGCTAATGCAACAGCTTTTAGAAGAAAACTTTGTATATCAGTTTCCTTTTGATACTTACGTAGATAAATTGATTTGTTATATTTTTCGATGAAGGTTTGAATTACTTTCTGATTCACAGGTTTTACTTTTTTCCCTTCCTGCGCCTGTTTTGCTTGCTTACCATAAGGTGCAGTTCCATCAACAGATTGTTTAGGTAAAATTTTACAGCGAACAAAAGCGGAATCAGTAGGATTCCCTATGGGATATGCGGCTACCAAACCACCACAACCCGATTCAGCAATACCTTGACAGATTTCATTGAGATACTGAGGGGGGAGTTTTTCATAGTTTGAAAATGTACCACTTATGTCCGTTCCCAATATTATCAAAACAGGTTTTGATTTTGATAAAATGGCTATATTGCTATCTGAGCAATTAGGAAAAGCCAGCATAGTTAGGCAAATTAATAGTCTTTGGATGTCGCTTGATAACGATTTCATACCAATATGTTTTTAAATTTTAGTTATTTACAAACCGTTGCTATCAACGATGTTACAAATTTGAATAGCTTATATAAGAGAAGCTATCCATACTGGTAGGTATAGGTATAGGTATTTTAACCCATTCTTTATCTTTGCTATGGGAAAAAAGAAAAGGCTGCCTTTTACAAGACAGCCTTTTTTATGAGGTTATTCACTTTTAAAACAAACCAATTTTTTCCAAATAATAGCCAACTTCGTTGAAGTTTTTTAACTCGGAGTTAAAAAGTTTAGCTTTTGATGTGATATGTTTAGTATGTGTTGTAACTGTATGCTTGCTAAGAAATAAATTATCGCTAATTTTACCCCTTGTTAAATTTTGTAACCCGAATTTGGCAATTTCAAGCTCTCGTGGTGTGAAGTTAAGCGTTTCTCTAATAGATTCTTTATATAATTTTCTTAATTCCTCTGTTAATTCTAATAAAATATTGAAATTGCAGTCTCTAATATATGGTTGAGCATTAGCTGCTTTTTCTAAGATTGTATAAATTCTTATCAAAGCACTTGGATGAGTGTCTGTCGGATTGTCAAAATGAGTATAGGTCGCTTGCTCGACATATTGGTTTCCTAATTTAAATTGGCGTAATTAAAATGTATCTAATCAGTTGATAATGAATGATATATAAAGGCTACAGCGTGAAAAAGGTAAATTAAAAGCACTGAAATAAAG
>JAYUQN010000378.1:0-13017 GCA_043756725.1 Saprospiraceae bacterium | reverse complement strand
AACAAAAAGACCTGCGGGATGCCCTATGACATAGTCTTTAAAAAAATCGTTTGAATCGTTATTTGACATATTTTGCTGTTTTTATGAATGAAATTTATGGAACTTAAACACATCTGTAGCGGTGGATTTATCCGCCGAGGACGTTGGCGGATAAATCCGCCACTACAGTTATTTTACCTCCTGCATCAGCTTACGAATAACAGGAGAAAGCAAAACCAACACAACACCCGCAATCAAAGCATAAATAGAGAGTTGCAGATACCCCTCAGTATAAGACATCAATTTTTCGGGAAGCCCTGCTTTAGGGTCGGGCGTGGACATATTTGCACCTAACAAGCCCGCTACATATTGACCATAAGCGCTTGCTAAAAACCACATACCCATCATCATACCGCCCAAATGCTTAGGCGATAATTTTGTGACTATGGAAAGTCCAATGGGTGATAAACAGAGTTCACCAATAGAAATGACTAAATAAGCTAAGGTAAAGACATTGAGAGAAGTAATGCCTTGCTCATTAGCGAAAAAACGTGTTGCATAAAATATATAAAAAGCACCTGCTAAAAATAGAAAGGCTAAACCAAATTTAAGTACGGTATTGGGTTCTATTTTCCGACCTGCCATCCACAACCACAATAAGCCAATCAAAGGACTGAAAATGATGATGAAAAAGGAATTAGAAGAATTATTAACCACATTGGGGTCAATGTGCATACCCAACACATTAAAATCAAGGTTTTTTTCTGCAAACAGTGACAAAGAGCCGCCACTTTGTTCAAAAAATGCCCAGAAGACGATTGAGAAAAAGATGAAAATAAAAGCAGCTATCAGTTTTTTCCTCGCCGAAGGACTTGATATTTTGAACATTTCATAGAGGAAATAGACAATAGCCAAAGGTCCGATGGTGTACATAAACATATCCGTGTAGCCCGTATTTTTAATCATCAAAAATATTAAAGGAATACTCAATATGGAACCCACATAGACCATTATTTCTCTCATTTTTCTTTTTCCTTCATCTATATTCAAAAGCGGAGAGTCTCCTATCGGTCCTAAATGTTTTTTTGTAAAAATAAAAGTAATGAGACCCAGTGCCATAACGATAGCCGCTGCTGAGAAAGCATAACTCCATGAATAATATTTACCCAACCAGACGCATAGAAAACCGCCCAACATGCCGCCAATATTTATGCCCGAATAAAACAAGCCAAACCCAGCGTCTCTGCGGCTATCGCCGTCTTTATATAAGTCACCTACCATTGAGGAAATATTGGGTTTAAAAAACCCTGTACCTATAATAGATAAGGTGATGCCCGCATAAAACATGTCTTTTGGTGAAAAAGCGATGAGCAGGTTGCCCAAAATCATGATGATGCCCCCAAAAAATAAGGACTTTTTGAAGCCCAAAATTTTATCAGCAAAAATACCGCCTATGAACGTGAAAGCATAAACAAAAGCTTGAATAGCCCCATATTTCAAGTTGGATTCTTTGTCCGTAAGCCCCAATTGGCTTACCATAAAAATGGCAAGGACACCCCTCATGCCGTAAAAGCAAAAACGTTCCCACATTTCAGTGAGAAACAAATACCAAAGTTGTTTAGGATATTTACCATTAAAATTTTGAATATCTTCTAAGGTTGGTTTGACAAAAGCGGTCTGGCTCATTAGATTTTAATACTTGGTTGATTAATAAAATTTTTAAAATGCGGTTAAAAATAGATTTTTTTTTATCAAATGTACCTGTTCCACAATTTTATTTTGCTTAAAAGTCCTTTTTACAGAATATTCAGAAAAGCGGGAATAGAAAAAAGCGGCTATCTATAAGAAGATTAGCCGCTTTTAGGAGTAAAAGTGTGAAAACTATATTTCTGAAAACATATATTTTTTGCTGTATATCAAATAATGTGCCGTATTGTAAATCTTTCATTTTCAACCTATTAGAAAAATGGCTGTGTGTTTGTGTAAATCGGGTAAAGTGGTGTTACGCCATTCTGCTATGGTTTTAGTTTGAATATACTGAGGGGGTAGGGTAATGTCTGCGGCGATACAAAATTTTGTTTGGGGTGCTAATGCCTCAAAAGCTACTTCAATCATTTGCTTATTGCGATAAGGCGTTTCAATAAAAATTTGGGTTTGTTTTATGCGGCGCACCGTTTCTTCTAAGCGTTTCAAATCCTTGCTTAAATCCGCTCGTTTGGGGGAGAGATAGCCTTGAAATGCGAAGGATTGCCCATTCATACCCGATGCCATGAGTGCTAAAAGAATAGAAGAAGGACCTACCAGAGGGACAACTTCTATGCCCTGTTTATGCGCCCATTCTACGACCATCGCTCCGGGATCGGCAACACCAGGGCAACCAGCTTCGGACATCAACCCCACACTTTTGCCACTGTTGAAAACAGCGATAAGTTCTTGAAAATCAAGGCTTTGTGTCTTCGCTTCTATTTCAAAAATGGTCAAATTACTGAGGGGGTATGGAGGGTTTGTGGCTTTGATAAAATGCCGCGCCGTTTTAGCCCGCTCTACAATAAATGTATCAAGGGCATATATTATGTCAACCACATAAGACGGTATGGTTTGTAAAACACCTTCGCCGAGGGGTGTGGGAATGAGATAGAGCTTTCCTTTTGTCATAAAGCAAAAATGAGAAAAATTTAGAAATAATTGAGATTTTATTAAATAAGCTTAAATTTCAATACCAAAAAGAGACATATTGTCTTTAAAAAAATTTTAAAAATCTCATATATAAAAATTAAAATCTGTATAACAGTTTGTAATCGGAAAAAAATTTAAAAAAATGAAAAATAACGCATAAATAATTTTAGTTTCTAAAATAAAATGTAATTTAGCTTTCAGTTTAATGTTTTAACATTAAAATCGAGAAACCTATTTTATATCACAACCAAATTTTTCAATTATGATAAGCAGTTTAACAAAAATTGGTAAGTATTTATTTTTAGTGCCTTTCTTAATGTTTGGTATCACACACTTAACAAAAGCCAACGATATGGCGGGTATGGTACCTATTCCCGGAGGCTCAATCTGGGTTTATTTGACAGGCATAGGTATGTTGGCTTTTGTAGCCAGTGCCTTATTGGGTAAATATGATAAATTGGGTGCTATCCTAACTGGCGTATTGTGTTTAGTATTTGCACTCACCATCCATCTACCGGGTGTTATGGAAGGCACAAACATGATGGCTATGCCAAGTCTTTTAAAAGATATTGGTTTGGCAGGTGGTGCCTTGATGTATGCTGGTGCCTATTCACGTGATAACAGCTTAGTCGGGTAAAAAAAGAATAGAAGAAAGAAAAAGGCTACCCCTCAGTATTAGGGGTAGCCTTTATATTATTTAAAAGATAGCATTCTACGAATTAGTTCAAAACAGGTCTTGGCTTTCTTGAAGGTTTTTTCTCAACAGTATTGATACCGCTCAATAAATCTTCCACAATAGCACAGTCTTCAATTAATAGAGCTTGTTGAAAAGCGATAGTGGCATTTGCTTTTTCCCCATTTTTCAAAAGCGCCTCACCGTATGTCTGCCAAGCTTGTTTGCGAAAAGCATAATTGGGATCCGTTTCTTTGAAAGCTCGTTTTACAACAAATTTCAACTCGAAAATGGCTTTATCTAATTCATTCAATTTCAAATGGCATTCCCCTTTCACACGACGAGACATCCAAAACACAGGTTGATAAGGCACAGCATTGTCAATAGCGGCTTGAAAGTCAACAGTCGCACTTTGCAGATCCCCCAAACTTGCTTTTATAACAGCTCTACCATAATAGGCATCAGAATTTTGATTAAAACTGATACTTTTTGAAAAATCTATCAAAGCATCTTCTATACGACCTAAGCGGAAATAGGCAAAACCCCGACGTTCATAAGCTTGCGCATAACGGGGGTGCTTGTCAATGGCTTTGTTCAATATTTCGATAGCAGCTTCTTCATCACCTTCTTGAATCAAACGTTTTGAACCTCGCAAATACTCAGTCGTTGCTAACTTATCGCCTTGAGGAACAACACTTTCAGCACAACAAAGTTGTCCTTTTTCATCTGTCACCCAAATATTCAATTCACCAGCAACAGCAAAGCTGCGCAATTCTCGAAGAAGAAAAACGGTATTTTTCCACGTTTTTTCAGAACATGGATGCACAAGACGGGGAACATTAAGGCTGAATGTCTCCTCTGAAAAGACCGTTAAGTCTTTGAATATGATGTCGTTTTTGTAATACAACTCCAATCTTTTCAGAAAGTGTATCATCATCAAATCATAGCTTTTTTGAGTGCCAAACTCTAAGCTACCTTTTGCTAAGGCTTTGAACGGATTCATTACTGCTGTCTTTAATGCGTTAGGGTAATATGCTATTCATTATTTTTTTCAAGCCAAAAAAAACCATCTACTGAATGTATGATATCCAGTTTAGTTACTCGAAAACTTTTATTCCCGTTAAAGTCTCGTGTTAAATATTGAATTTACGTTTCGTGTAAAGAAAAAAAGCGTTATGGCTTAAAGAATTGCACAAGTCGGCTCCCTCGAAAACTGAAATGACCGACGCATTGACATAGACTCATTGCGTAGTTTGCCACACGGCTTCTCATAGTTGATTGAAGAAAAAATAATCATTTTTTTCAATCGTGTTGTGATTCTCGGAAAAAATTGGGATGGCTCAATAAGAGCGAATTGCAAAGGTATAACTTATTATCTTGAAAGTCAATCTTTTATCTGAAAAATTTTCAAATAATACAAAATTTAATACCTCTGTAAATGTGACGTCGTTTTTTACGCAATTTTATTCTAAAATCATTTTGTTAGGTAGGTAGAGTAAGGTCTTAATTTTAATAGGACAATTCTTTAACTATGCTTCAATCGAAATAACCAAATTTTATTTCTATTATAAAATAACATATTTTTAAAATACTGATAATCAATTATTTAAAAATTATTTTTCCATAACTTACCCTTGAATTACGAAAACGTTGTATTTTTGTTTCCTTATGGCTACTATTTTTTTTTCTCATTTGTCTAAAATATTACTTGCACCCCTTGCTTTGGTCTATGGTATCATTGTTGGTGCGAGGCGTTTTTTTTATCGCGCTAAGTTGTTGCGCTCTTCTCGCTTCGATATACCGACCATCAGCGTCGGCAACCTCAACGTGGGTGGAGCAGGAAAAACACCTCATATTGAGTATCTTATTCGTCTCTTACAACCTTATATTAATGTCTCTGTTTTGAGTAGAGGTTATAAACGCCGCACAGAAGGTTTCAGAATGGTTGAAACTGACAGTACAGCCATTGATGTAGGCGACGAGCCTCTGCAATATAAACTCAAATATCCTTCTGTTCCCATTGCTGTTGCGGAAAAAAGGGCATTTGCTATTCCTCAAATGCTGTATCGGCATCCCGATATTCAAACCATTTTATTGGATGATGCTTTCCAACACTTAGCCGTTAAACCATACCTCAATATATTATTGACCGAATTTTCAGACCCATTCACAAAAGATTATTTGCTGCCCGCAGGTCGCTTACGGGATTGGCGAGCTACTTATCGACACGCCGATATTATCATCGTTACAAAATGTCCAATTGATTTGAACGAAGTTGAAAAGCAAAGTTTTATACACAATATAAACCCCTACCCTTATCAACGTTTGTATTTCAGCTATTTTAATTATAGTAATCCTTATCCCCTTTTCATACACCATACTCCCCCCTCAGTATTTAAGCCGCTTGATGCTGAAACGGAGGTGCTTTTGGTCTGTGGCATTGCCAAAACCGATTATCTTTTGGATTATCTTTCATCAAAAGTGAAATCTGTAACGACTATGGCTTTTGAAGACCACCGCTTGTTTTCTAACTATGATGTTGCCCAAATCAAACGTTTATATGATACGTTAATAGGAAAGAAGAAAATAATTATTACCACTGAAAAAGATGCCACCCGTTTGTTGTTACACCAAGATTATCTTATTGAAAATCAATTAGATATACACGTTTTACCCGTTGAAGTGGCGTTTCATTTTGAACAAGGGCAACTGTTTGATACCGATATTAAGAATGTGCTTTTGAATTTTAAAATTTAAGATTATTGAAATCTCTTTAGACAACCTTTTTTAAGGCTAAATACTGAGGGGGTCTTATATCGCATTAGTTAAATAAAATTTTAGGCTACGGCAACTCCTTCATACAAAGGAAAGTTCTCCATAAATGAATTAACTTCTCCTTTTACGTGATGAACAACTTCTTCATCATTTATATTCGTAACAATCATATCTATCCAATTCACGACTTGTAAACAATCGGCTTCTCTGAAACCCCTTGTTGTAATAGCGGGCGTTCCGACCCGAATGCCAGATGTAACAGTAGGCGGTTGTGTATCAAAAGGAACAGCGTTTTTATTGATGGTAATATCAGCTCGTTCAAGGGTTTCTTGCATCTGCTTGCCTGTTACATTTTTACTACGTAAATCTATCAACATTAAATGATTTTCAGTACCGCCAGAAATAAGTTTATAGCCTTTTTCGACAAAAGCATTTGCCATCACTTGAGCATTTTTTATCACTTGACGACCATACTCTTTAAACTCTGGTTGCAAACATTCGTGAAAAGCAATGGCTTTTGCCGCTATCACGTGTTCCAACGGACCGCCTTGCATACCCGGGAAAACACCTGAATCCAGGATAGACGACATTTTTATCAAAGTCCCTTTAGCCGTCGTGCGACCGAATGGGTTTTCAAAATTTTTACCCATCATAATCAAACCACCCCGAGGACCCCTCAGTGTTTTATGCGTTGTAGAGGTCACAATATGGCAATAATCCATTGGTGAGTTGAGCAAACCTACCGCAATCAAACCTGCGGGGTGAGCAATGTCCGCTAAAAGCAAAGCACCTACTTTATCCGCTATTTCACGAAAACGGGCATAATCCCAATCTCGGGCATAAGCAGAAGCACCGCAAACAATGAGTTTTGGTTGCTCTTTTAAAGCAATTTCTTCTACTTTATCCATATCAATACGCCCTGTTTCTTCTTCTACACTGTAAAAAACAGCTCGATAGTGTTTACCCGAGAAATTGACAGGCGAGCCATGCGATAAGTGACCACCATGCGATAAGTTGAAACCCAAAACGGTTTCACCGGGTTTTAGACAAGCTAAAAAAACCGCAGCATTGGCTTGTGCGCCCGAGTGGGGTTGCACATTGGCATAAGCCGCACCGAAAAGCTCTTTCAAGCGGTCAATGGCAATTTGTTCTATTTCATCCACCACATCGCAACCCCCATAATAGCGTTTGCCAGGATACCCTTCCGCATATTTATTGGTTAGGCAAGTCCCCATAGCGTCCATAACGGCTTGGCTTGTGAAATTTTCAGAAGCAATTAACTCAATACCGACACGTTGGCGGTGAAGTTCTTTTTGAATCAATTGTGGAATGAGCGTATCTCTTTTCATAAGACAGAAGGGCAATATTTTTGAATATAATTAATTGATTTTCTCAACAGGAGTCCTTTAAACAAGGTTTTAATGTCAAAAGGAGGTAATTTTGTAGTAATTTTGACTTTATTGCCGCAAAGTTACGATTTTTAATCTCGAACTTTTTTATCCTTTGCAACTTATTTTAATTAAAACAATCTATTACGGGCAATGTTTTATAACAATTAAGCCTTTAAAATCGTTTCACTATCATTAATTTTGAAACAAATCACCCACTGAAGGTAATGAAATTTACAGAGGCATTATAAATATTGTCTTTTCTTTGTGACACACTGTAAATTTTTATGAGTAATAACTGTTAAACTTTACTTAAAAAGTATAGGCTATGATGTGCAAATTCAAGACTTTTGCGTCTTAACATGGTATCATTTATTTTTTATTTTATAAAATTTAAAAATCATTTCAAAAATGAAAAAATCTGCTTGGATATTTATCCTTTTGACAACCATAATGGGTGCTTGCTCAACTTCTAAATCAAGTTCTGTAGCCTCAACGCAACAACAACCCGCTAAAGACAGCAATAACCAAACAATTGTAACGCAATCGGGCAAAGTCATTCCAATATCGGAAGCTAAAAAATTAATAACATTGCCCCAAAATGCTTTGGTTAGAAAAAAACCAGAAAAAACAATGGAACAGTCTTTTAATGCAGCGGCTGTGCGGGATACTCTATAAAGTACCAAAGTAGAACTATTCAAGTATAAATCTAAACGTATTTTATAAAAATTGCTTAAAGTTAGAAGTATGAAGAGAATTATTTATGCCTTGATGCTACCGTTGCTTTTTTTTGGCGCGTGTTCAACATCAAAAAGCACTTTACAAGATAAACCAGCGACAACCGCTATGGCTACAACCCCAGCCATGCAACCACCTGTACCCAAAGCGGCTCCAGAAGAAGTGGATACTACGCCCATTGGTCTGGCAGATGATGTTGCTGGTATGAAAGATATGCCCGATACTTTGCCTGTTTATAGAGCAACAGCGAAATTAGACAATGACATTATCCATACAAAATTGGATGTCCGTTTTGATTGGACAAAACAGCAGCTGAATGGTAAAGCTTGGATTACAGCAAAACCCTATTTTTATCCAACCAATTCCATTGTTTTTGATGCTAAAACTTTTGATATTCATAAAGTTACATTGGAAGGCTCTAACACACCTTTAAAATACACTTATGCCAATGACAAATTGACCATCGAATTGGGTAAAACATACAACCGCTCAGAGAAATTCACGGTTTATATCGAATACACTGCCAAACCCAACGAAGCACCCGAAGGCGGTAGCGAAGCCATTACAAGCGATAAAGGGCTTTTTTTTATCAATGCTGATGGCAGCGAACCCGATAAGCCTAAGCAAATATGGACACAAGGCGAAACCGAAAGCAACAGCAAATGGTTTCCAACTTTCGATAAGCCGAATGAAAAAATGACCAATGAAATTTTCATGACGGTTGAAGACAAATATAAAACCTTGTCAAATGGTTTGATGAAATCGTCTAAAAAAAATGCGGATGGCACACGCACCGACCATTGGTTGATGGATATGCCACACGCACCCTATTTGGTAATGATGGCGGTTGGTGAGTTTGAGGTTGAAACTGAAAAATGGAATGGTAAAGACATTATGTATTACGTCGAGCCGAAATATAAAGGCATGGGTAAAAAGATTTTCAAAGACGTACCTGAAATTTTAACTTTTTTCAGCAACAAATTAGGGGTACAATATCCATGGCAAAAATTGGCGCATATCGCTGTACGTGATTATGTTTCAGGGGCTATGGAAAACACAACCGCTATTATTTATGGTGATTTTATGAATGGCACGGAGCGAGAATTGATTGATAAGGATTATAACGATATTGTCGTTGCCCATGAAATGTTTCATCATTGGTTTGGCGATTATGTAACAGCAGAGAGTTGGTCAAACTTGACCGTCAATGAGTCTTTTGCGGATTACAGTGAGTCACTTTGGCTCGAACACAAACAAGGTATGGATGCCGCCGATTATCACCGCCGTGATGTTATGGATGGCTATTTCGGTCAAGCAGAACAGAAAAAACATGCACTTGTCGATTTCACCTACAACAGCCGTGAGGACATGTTCGATGCCCACAGCTACAATAAAGGCGGTGGTATTCTCCACATGTTGCGCAACTATATGGGCGATGAAGCCTTTTTTGAAGGTTTGAAAAAATATTTGACCGATAATGCCCATAAAACGGGCGAAGCGCACCAATTGCGTTTGGCTTTAGAAGAAGTGAGTGGCGAAGATTTTAGTTGGTTTTTCAACCAATGGTATTACCAAGCGGGTCATCCTGAATTAGTTATTGATTATGCTTATGATGAAACGGCTAAAAAAATGAACGTGACTGTGACGCAAAAGCAAGAAGCCAAAGAAGGTGTACCTTATATTTTCGACTTGCCTTTCGCTATTGATATATATCAAACTGCTGGACAAACACCCAAACGCAACAAGGTGCGCATGACTAAACGCACTGAAACCTTCAGTTTTGATGTGCCCAGCAAGCCTGAGTTAGTAGATTTTGATGGCGACCGTATGCTTTTAGCCCAAAAACAAGACACGCACTCGGATGAAGAATGGATGTTTATGTATGCCAATAGCCCTCGCTATTTAGCCCGTGCCGAAGCCTTAGAAGGTTTGAAAAACAGTAAAAATCCAGCAGCGCAAGAGACCATCAAATCCGCTTTAAACGATAAGTTTTGGGCAATTCGCCAAGATGCCGTTCAAAGCGTGATGTATAAAAATGACCCCTCAGTATTGGATAAAGTAGCCACTATTGCTACAAATGACAAGCGTTCTACAACTCGTGCAGCCGCTTTATCAAAATTGGCTTCTACAAAAGATGCGAAATGGGCAGCCACCTACCGCAGTGTTTTAGATAAAGAACCCGCTTATCCTGTTATTTCATCGGCTATGCAAGCTCTTTATAAAGTGGATCCCAATGCCGCAACTGAGGCAGCAAAGAAATTTGAAAATGATGAAAACAGCGATTTGGTGAGTGGCGTGGGCAGTATCTATGCTGAAAATCCTAAACCTGAGCACATTGCGTTCTTTGAAAAAAGTATGCTCAAAATAGATGGTATGCCAAGCATCAATTTTGTAGGTAACTATGTGAAAGTGTTAGACAAATTGGGAGACCCTAACATGATGGACAAGATGGGGAAATTGAAAGATTTAGCTCTCAGTCAAAACCAATCCCCGTGGAGACGTTTTGCTTATGCCAAAGCCATTGCTGATGTGCGTAAAAAAAGTGCAGCAGGCGATGCCAATCATATAAAATTGACTGAAATGCTTACTGAAATCGTGAATAAAGAAACCAATGAGCAATTGAAAGCGATTTTTGCGCAGATGTTGGGCGTGTAATAGACATTATTCTGAAAGTTTTTGTATATGCCTCGTTTTTAGAGGATGTAAGATTTAGGAAATTTTTAAAATTCCCTAAATCTGCGCTCTATACAAAAATTTTCCGAATATTGTCTAATTAGCTTTTTATTTTTTATACAAAAACGCTCCTTGCTACAACGAGGGGCGTTTTCTTTTGTTATACAAATAATGTGACAGTCGCTTTGAAAGCTGTTCATAAAACACATATTTTTTTTCGTCCTATCGGTGCAGAGCACCGTAATATTTGTAGAGATTTGCGTTTATTCTCCTGTTCCAAAGGTGCAGAGCACCGTAATATTTGTAAAAGTGTATAGTTACTTCAAATGGAACAAGAGCAAATCTCTACAAATATTACGGTGCTCTGCACCTTTAGAACAGGAGAACAAATATATTTTAATTTATCGCAACTGTTTAGCCAAGTTTGGATTAAAATTTGTTTGTACTTTCTATTAAAATTGGTTAAAATACAAGCAGTTACAGAAACTTTCTCTATAAAATGACTGAAATGAAATACCCTTTACATACACATTCCTTCAGAAAACTTATACAGCTTTTCTTTTTCATGACGCTTGCGACCGCCGTATTGGGTCAAAAATTTGGCTATCCCAAAGTGGAAGAACGGCAATTGATTGGCACAAAGTGGCGGTATTCCTACACTTTGCACCTTGAAACCAACACAACAGTGCATCAAGCCGATAAAGATTACCAGTATTTTCTTTTTTTTAAATATGATTTCACTTTTGAACAATTCCTTCATGGCAAATTTTCAAAAGGCAACTGGAGCTTGAGCGGCTCTACGCTCTTTTATCCTTTCCGCAATATTCAAAAATTTGATATTGCCACCATCAATAACAAAGCCTTAGTTGTAGAATTTCAACAGCCCAATTCAACTGGCACTTATCAATATCATTTTGTTTCTGTGGAAAGCAAAGATGCGCCTTTTATTCGCCCTGCCGATGAATTGCCTGAAATCGTCGTAGAAGCGGAGGCGAAGCAAACGAAAAAGCGTCCGTGGTGGGCTATACTGAGGGGGGGTGATGATAAAAAAGAAGAAGCCAAAAAGAAAGAAACGGTTTATTTCAGTGCCGAATTGGTCGGTGGCGGTTATTATGGCGGCATTGACCCTGTGGTAAAAGATTTTATCCGCATCAATTCTGATGGACGTCTGATTCAAGAGTTTCAAACCGTTAGCCAACCTTTAGTGGTGAATAAAAAAACGCTCTCAAAACAAGAGTTGGAACAATTTGGCGAATGGGTAACTGAGCAAAAGTTTTTTACCATGCAACGCCTCTACGATTGCAACAGTCCCCTTTGTGAAAAACGCAAAATGTTGAAACCCACACCCATTCCATTACGCCTTATGGTAGCTTATGGCGACAAAAGAAAAGTCGTCACCATAGCAATTTGGGGGCAAGATCAACATAGAATTCGCTACGTGGATTACCCACCTGCCCTTGATAATATCATTGATGCGATACAGAAAATGGCGCATCGGATTGAAGTGAAATAATATTTGTCAAATATTTTGACAGAAAGTATAGTTTTTTGTAAAAAATTTTTGACAAAAAATCATATTAATTGTCAAAATTTTTGACAATTAATTATATAATTTGTAATTTTGTTTTACAAATTATTATGAAATGATACAGAGGTCAATTTTTCCTGCACTTTTAGAGCATCTTTCCAAACCACAAGTGACGGTTGTCACAGGTATGCGACGTGTTGGCAAATCAACAGCGTTGAAATATCTACTCAATCAAATAACCCATGATAACAAAATTTATTTAGATTTTGAAAAAGCGGATAACCGTTTTATTTGGAATCAAACATCGTATAAAGACATTGAAATCAACTTAGCGGTGGAAGGTATAAATTTATCTATGCCTTCTGTTATCGCTTTGGATGAAATGCAGCATGTGCCGCAATCAACAAGCGTTATCAAATATCTGTATGATACTTATGGCGTAAAATTTATAGTTACAGGGTCAAGTTCGTTTTATCTAAAAAATAGATTTTCAGAAAGTTTGGCAGGGCGAAAGCAAATTTTTGATATGTATCCTTTAGACTTTGCTGAGTTTGTAGCTTTCAAAGGTGAAAACAAAGAAGAAGTTA
>JAYUQN010000377.1:0-4500 GCA_043756725.1 Saprospiraceae bacterium | reverse complement strand
TCAATGCAAGATTGATATTAGCCGTCACTGTTTTACCCGAGGTTACAGTCAAGCCTAAAAGATTGAGGTTGCCCAAAATATTTGCTTGAAATTCACCTTGAATGTCTAATTTGCCATCACTGTTTTTGTCTTTATACGACACAAAGTGCAATTCGTAATCACCCGCTTCTAAGAAGTTTAGTTTGTAGGCACCACTGGTAACAACGCTGCTGGTGACTGCATTTCTAAATTCTACGCTGGATGCACCCTGACCTTGCATTTCAATAGCTTTGCTAAAAGCCCCTTTTTTATAGGCATAAACGATAACTTTATCGCTTGTCGTAACTGAATTATTGGTCACTGTTCCTTCAATAGTACCTGTTTCAGATTTTTGGACAATCCGCACACCATTGCCCATTTCGCTGCTACTGACAAATTTGTAACCCGTTGTACCATCATAAACAATTGACTTACGAAGGTCAAAATCTATAACAGCCGTTGAGGTTTGGTCTGCCAACGCTTTAAATTGTCCTGTAACGGCAATTTCAGAAGCTGAAGAAGCAATGGCTTTTTTGTCGCCCGTTTTTGTCAAAATATACGAGCCGGGTGCATTACCGCTTTGGTCTTTGGCATTATCCAACACCAATGTTACGTTACTGTAAGTGCCTGCATCCAATTTTGTGCTACCCACCATTTTAGTTTCGCCTCTTTGATAAGCGGCAATATCGAAGGTGGTTTTACCATTAAAATTGGTAATCTCTTTGCCATCCACTTTGATAGCCGTAATAGTCACAAAAACGCCTTGCACATTGGCATCATCAAAAGGGGCATCGGTAACTTCAAAGTTTACGGTTCCTTGTGTGTCTGATGTGTTGTCCTTATCACAAGCTGCGATTGACAAGGCAAGGATTGAAAAAGTGAAAAGTCGGGTGATTTTTGATTTAAAATTCATTAGAAATAATTTAAAAATTTAAAGGAAAATACCTTGTGAATAAAAGATTGTGTACAGTTACGCTCATAAATTATTATTCTAATGAAAAAATTAAGTTTCTATAATTTGATTAACGAGTGATTTCAAATATTGAAGTGCAAAGGTGAGGGGGTTTTCTTGGGCAAGTGTTACACAACTTTTAGAATAACTTACACGATTTCCACATTCTCTTTTTTTATAATATTTAAATGCACAACAAAGAGAAAAAGCTCCCTATCATAACCCGTTTTCAACAATATGTGAATGATATTGAATCGGATTCTAAAGCTCTTCTTGTTGTGAAATTTTTAATGAATGAGCGGTCTTATTTGGCTTATTTTGATAAAATAAGTGGTAAATATGTTATAGCTGCGGATAAACACTAATTAAAAAGCCGTTGAATACTGAGGGGGAATTAAACTGCTTTTTTTATGTAAAAAGGTGAAAAAATGTAAAAACGTTTTGATAAGTAACGCTAAAAAAATAACTCCGTCATATTGATTATAATTCACTTGCCAAATGACGGAGTTATTTTTTAACCGTTACTAAGATTAAATAGGTAAGTTATCTATTTATTCTTTTAAGATTTTAGTTGCAAATTCCCCAAATTCGGTTTTTATACACAAAATATAGGCTCCACTGGGTAACAAATTGAGAGGTATCTCTACCCTTTGTTTACCAGTTGCTTGTTTTCCTTTTTTAAAGATTTTTAAAGTCTGACCTATCATATTCATAACATTTATGACTACTTCACTATTATTAGGTAAGTCATATTGAATATTAACTAACTCTTTGACGGGATTAGGAAAAGCTGTCAAATTGATGGAGTGTAGCTTTTCAGAATTCAACTTGTCATCTTTGAGCGAAGTTATAGAATTATTAATCAGTTCAGAGACACCACCGTCTGTCGCAAACCATATATTGCCTTTAGTATCTACCTTTATTGCACGGATATCATTATCTACTAATCCGTTTGCTTTGGTGTAATTTGTCCAAGTTGTACCATCAAATTTGAATAACCCAACACCAAGATTATTCATAGCAAACCATTTGTTACCTTGCGAATCTATAGTTATCTTTCTGATAGCATTACTACTTGCAAACCCGTTACCAATTTTATAATTTATCCAATTCGTACCATCAAATTTGGATACACCATTATTTGTTCCAAACCATTTTATGCCTTGAGGATCTATCGCTATAGTTGTAACAAAATTATTTACCAACCCATTAGTCGTAGTATAAGTCGTCCAAGTTGTACCATTAAACATCGATACACCACCACCATAAGTAGCAAACCATTTGTTTCCTTGTACATCAATAGCAATATCATTAATCTCATTATTTGCTAATCCATTGGCAGATGTATAATTTGTCCAAATTCTACCATCAAATTTGGATACACCACCATAACGAGTACCAAACCATTTATTTCCCTGTAAATCAATTGCTATTGCTACTACAAAATTATCTACTAATCCATTAGCTCTTGTATAATTTGTCCAAGTTATACCGTCAAATTTGGATACACCTCCTCCCAAAGTTCCCAGCCATTTGTTGTCTTGTGAATCAATAGCTATCGCCCAAATCACATCATTGGCTAATCCATTAGTTGTACTAAAACTTGTCCAAATTTTACTATCAAATTTATAGATACCTGTATTTGTTCCAAACCATTTGTTATTATGTGCGTCTACACCAATCGAATTTATACCATAATTTGGCATCCCATTTGTTAAAGTTTTCCAATTTTCATCATCAAACTTTGATATTCCACTACTATTTGTCCCAACCCATTTATTGCCTTGTTCATCTATCACTATCGTGTTGATATAATTATTTGCTAATCCGTTGCTTGTTGTGTAATGGGTCCAAGTAGTATCATCAAATTTATAAACACCATCAATTGTAGCAAACCATTTGTTCCCTTGTGAATCTATTAAGATTTTTCTACTAATAATTGAAGTATAGTTTGTCCAATTAGTGCCGTCAAATTTAGTGATACCTTCACCTTGTGTAGTAAGCCATTTATTGCCCTTGGTATCTACAGCTATAGTATAGATATAATTATTTATTAACCCGTTGGCTGTAGTAAGAGTTGTATAATTAGTCCAAATAGTATCGTCAAATTTTAAAACACCTCTTGTAGTACCAAACCATTTATTTCCTTGTGAATCTATTGCTATCGAATTCACACCACCAATTCCATAATTGTTGACGGTTGTATAGTTTGTCCAAGTTATATCATCAAATTTAGTCACACCATTAGCAGTCCCAAACCATTTGTTATTTTGGGCATCTATTGCTAAAGAATAGACACTTTGTGTTACTAAGCTATTAGGCGGGGAGTAATTTGTCCAAGTCATACCGTCAAATTTGGTCACACCACTACCACTACCATAATTAGAAATATAAGTAACCCAAATATTGCCTTTCTTATCCTTTGCTATTGCAGTAACTATATTATCAAATGTTATATTGGGTTTAGTGTAGGTAAATAATATTTGCCCAGTATTGTTATCCATTTTTAAAACGCCATTTCTTGTTCCAACCCAGACATAATTTGTTTCCACTAATAATGCTGTCACATCTGAACTAGCATAATTAATAAATTTCTGAGCTTTACTGTGAAAAACAGACAAACAAAGTGTAATAAAAAGCAAAATATATTTTTTCATGTTTCAATGTTTATAGTAAGGAGCTGTACAAATAATAAGATACCCACTTTTTAACGTATTTCCGTATTGAAAATGGGTATCTTACTATTTGTAAGACGCCTAACAGTTAGGCGCACCTTTGTTTTGTAGAAAGTGAAATATCTCTTTAATATTACAAGCTAAAATGCTTGACACGAATAAAATGCCTAATAAATAAGCTGGTTTTTAAGCATTTTAAATGAGTTTTAGATTTAAAATTAAATTATAAATTGTTTTCTACAAACCAAAGGTACGCCTGTAGCAGTCTAAATAAAGTTTGAATAAAACGGTTTGATACCAAGCTCGTATCTAACCGTTTTTTATAGCACTATCAATCAATTTCACAATAATTTCTCCAATAAATCATCATTTCCAATCATAAACGGTTGATTATTAACCCGTTTACCTGTCGCTTTACAGAGCGCATTGGCAACCGCCCCGCCTAAAGGTGGCAAAGCCGGTTCGCCCAAACCTGTTGGGTCAATCCCATTATCTACAAAATGAACTTCTACTTCGGGTACTTCATTGAAGCGAATAAGGCGATAGGTGTTGAAATTATTTTGCTCGGCTGCCCCATTTTTAAAAGTCAAATTGCCATACATAGCGTGCCCTAAACCATCCACCATGCTGCCCACAACTTGATTCAACGCCCCACTTTTATTGACCACGATACCGCAATCCACAGCGCAATAGATTTTTTGTAAAACGGGTTTGCCTTTCACTTTCACCATTTCAGCCACTTGTGCGACATAAGAACAAAGACGTTTCCTTGATTGCTTTTTTAAAGGCAAATTTTGACGTGCCAATAATAAATGAAGTCTATAAGTACTTTAATCTATGGTGGTCTAATAATAT
>JAYUQN010000376.1:0-4506 GCA_043756725.1 Saprospiraceae bacterium | reverse complement strand
ACTAAAAAGGTCAACGAATTGGCAAACCGTGCGCGCCTCAATCAACTCAAACCCGACGAAGTGCAGGGCGGTACTTTCACCCTCACCAATGTCGGCATTTTTGGCAATGTGATGGGCACACCCATTATCAATCAACCACAAGTAGCCATCATGGCAACAGGAGCCATAAAGAAAAAACCCGCAGTGATGGAAACCGAATATGGCGATGTCATTGCCGTTCGCCAAATGATGTTTTTATCCATGAGCTACGACCACCGCGTTGTAGATGGTATGATGGGCGGCTCATTTTTAAGAAAAGTAGCCGATTATTTGGAACAATTTGATGTCAACAGAGGTATCTGATTTATCAATATGGAAAGAAGGGTTTGTTTTTTCTTTTTATAAAAAATTTTCAATTTTTTATAAAAAGAAAAAACAAACCCCATCTTGATTGCTTACGCTTTGCCATACTACTAAAATATTATGCACCTGCTAACGTTTAAGCATAATGAATTTTGTTTTATATGAAAATAAAGATAGTCATAACGTTTTGTCTTGCTATACTGATAACTACACTTTTAGAAGCACAATCATTTGCCAAGTTGCGAAGTGATGCAATGGAGTTGTTCACAGCTGGTAAACACCGGCAAGCCCTTGTTTTATTGAAACAATGCCAACAATTGAAAGGAGATGATTGGGAGGTTTTGCGGGCAATGGGCATATCTGCTTATTATGCCAATCAATTGCCGCTCACCAAACTTATGTTGAACGCTGTAATTGAAAATGACCGTAAAGCAGACCCCTCAGTATTTCTTTACCTCGGTAAAACCCTTCACGCAGAACAAGATTTCAAAATGGCGGTCAGAGCTTATAAAGAGTTTTTGCGCCGTGCTAAACCCGACGACCCCACACGCCGTGCTGTGGTTGCCGATGTGAAACGTTGTGCTTCGGGTCTGAAAATTATGCTACAACCCGAATTGGGTTTGGTAGAAAATTTGGGTGAAAATGTCAACTCCTTGCTTGATGAATTTGCCCCCATTCAAAGCCCTAATTTTGATGAAAAAGTTTATTTCTCGGCTTCCCGCGAAGATTCTGACGGCGGGCTTCGCAACGATGAAGGTTTTGCAGATGCCAAATTGGGTACTTACAAAAGCGATATCTACTCAACCGTTTTAGACAACGGCGATTGGACAACGCCCGAACGCCTTGAAAATAGCTTGATTAATACCTCTCGCCAAGAGATTCTCCTCGACTTTACCAACAACGGCAGAACGCTCTATTTTTTCAGAGGTTTGACACAATATAGCGGGGACATAATGATTGATACTTTCAAATCTGATGTTGAAATTCGGGGCTTGCCGCCTCAATTTCAAAGCCCTATAAAAGCCGAAGATAGTGACAATTCCCTCTTTTTTTTCAATGATTCTATCATCATTTTCGCAAGCCGCCGCGCCGGTGGTTTTGGTGGGTCCGATTTGTATTACACAGTTTTTTCAGAAGGTGCATGGCGCGCACCTCAGAATATGGGCGCAATCGTCAATTCTCCTTATGATGAAACCACGCCTTATTTGGCAAAAGATGGCAGAACGCTTTATTTTTCTTCCAACTCCACAGCCTCAATGGGCGGTTTTGATGTTTTCAGAACCACTTTCAATGAAGACAGTTTGCGCTTTTTACGCATAGAAAATCTCGGAAAACCCATAAATTCGGCAGGTGATGATACCCATTTCAGATTGACACCCGACGGCATGAAAGGCTATTTTGATTCCAATAGAAAAGAAGGTTTTGGGGAGCGCGACATTTATACTGCCTTGTTTAAAAACTTTCAAAAAGAACAAACGCCTTCATTCCCTGTGGCTTTTTACTTGATTGAAACTTTTAAAAAAGCCAATCCTATCGTGATTGACAACACGCCACAAGTCGCAGAATTTAAGTTTTCGCCTATTTTTTACGATACCGATGATGATATACTGAGGGGGGGTAATTTGCAGCAAATAAAAAATATTTTAGCACTCATAAAGCAATTTTCATCGCTCAAAGTGATTTTAACAACACACAGCACCGAAGGTGAAAAAACATCTTTCGACCTCTATTTTGCAACAAAACGAACCGAAAAAATTGCTAAGTATTTGATAGACAATGGTTTACAAAATGAAAACATCACGCTAAAATCTGTGGGTGCACTCTATCCAATTGCCAAAGTTTTCATAGATGGCAATCCTAACCCAGCAGGTGAAAAAATGAACCGCCGCATTGACATTGCCATTGCTAATATCACCACCGAAACCGTAAAAATCACTTATGATATTCTCACCGTTTCACAATTTATGGTGGACCTAACGGGTGAAAAACTCAAAAAACACATCAAAGGATTGAGTTATAAGGTGCAAGTGCAATCCACCAAACGCATTTTTGATACGGATGTGCTTTCAAAATATCCAGACGCTATGATGGAAGCGGCGGGTACTGAGGGGGTCTATCAATATACCGTAGGGCTTTTCACCGATTTTGCATCCGCTGAAAAATTGCGCAAAGATTTGGTGAAAGAGGGCGTTCGCGATGCGTGGGTCGTTCCTTACATTGATGGTTTGCGCACGATAGGCGATGAAGCCAAACGTTTCACAACCCGCTACGGCGATTTGCTGAATTATCTGGCAGCAAAGAAAAAACCTTAATTTGTGGTATAAAATCCTTTCTTTTGCAGTTGGTTTCATGAAGTCAAATTTGATAACTTTTATCAAACCGAATCTGATTGTGTTAAGCCTTAATAAATGACAACATCACTATCTTTTTTTAAAGAAAGTATCCGAAATCTTCGTACGACGGGGTCAGTTGTGCGAAGTTCTAAATATCTTGTACGGGAAATGCTAAAACCCATAGATTTCAAAAATGCAAAAGTCATTGTAGAATTAGGCGCAGGTGATGGGGCATTGACAAGAGAGATATTGATGAAAATGCAACCCGATGCCCGTTTGTTGTGTTTTGAAATCAATCCCGAATTTTGTAGAATATTGAAAGAAATTGACGACAACCGCTTCATTCTCATAGAAGATTCTGCCGAAAAATTAGATGATTATATGCGGCAATTGACCATTAAAGAGGTAGATTATGTTATTTCAGCCATCCCTTTTGTGGCTTTGCCCGATGAAATATCTTATTCCATTGTTCAAGGTTGTTATTTAGCCTTGAAAAAAACAGGTTTGTACGTGCAGTTTCACTACTCTACCGTCATAAAACGCATGTATCAACGCATCTTTGGCAATGTGGACGTTAATTTCGTTGCCCGCAATTTTCCACCCGCTTTTGTTATGATTTGTATTAAGAATTAGGAATTAAAAGGTCAATCTCAAATAATGAAAATATATTTTACCGATAACATAAATCTCCTATCCAAACTGACTTTAAGGCGTTTGTGGAATGCTTATAAAGTGCATGCGTCCTATTTTTTAACAAAATGGACGAATCGCCCTATCCAATGGGGCATGCCTTTTAGTGTTTCACTCGAACCCACAACGGCTTGCAATCTGCGTTGCCCCGAATGCCCAAGTGGTTTAAGGGCTTTTACCCGCCCCACAGGGAATTTGAAAGAAGATTTTTTTCGTAAAACCATTGATGAGCTTTACAAAGATTTATTTTATCTGACCTTTTATTTTCAAGGCGAACCTTATATCAACCCCAAATTTTTAGACATGGTGCAATATGCCCATCAAAAAGGCATTTACACCATGACCTCCACAAACGGGCATTTTTTGAACGATGATAATGCGCGAAAAACCATAGAAAGCGGCTTAGATAGGTTGATTATATCCGTTGATGGCACAACACAAGACACTTACGAAAGCTATCGTAAAGAGGGCAATTTGGAAAATGTCTTAAAAGGCGCACGCAATATTGTGAGATGGAAACAGAAAATGAAATCCAAAACGCCCCATATCATTTTTCAATTTTTAGTCGTGAAACCCAATGAGCATCAAATTCCTGAAATTTATCGTTTGGCAAAAGACATCGGGATTGATGAAGTGAAATTGAAAACTGCCCAAGTCTATGACTATGAAAATGGCAACGATTTGATACCCACCATAGAGAAATACGCCCGCTATCGCCAAACCACAGAAGGCAAATGGGAATTTAAAAACAACCTCGCCAATCACTGTTGGAAATTGTGGCACTCCTGCGTCATTACATGGGATGGTCTGGTCGTCCCTTGCTGTTTTGATAAAGACGCAGAGCACCGCTTGGGCGATTTGAAAAAAGCACCTTTCAAAGAAGTTTGGCACAATGGCGCATACAGCCGTTTCAGAAAAGCTTTACTCAAAGGGCGTAGTGAAATTGATATTTGCACCAATTGCACGGAGGGGTGTAAAGTGTGGGCTTGATGCTTTGCTTTTTCAATTAAATAGCTTAAATTTGTTTCTGAATGATTGATTGTCAATGCTAAAATTCCTAATTCCTAATTCCTAATTCCTAATTCCTAATTCCTAATTCCTAATTCCTAATTCCTAATTCCTAATTCCTAATTCCTAATTC
>JAYUQN010000375.1:0-13049 GCA_043756725.1 Saprospiraceae bacterium | reverse complement strand
TTAAAGCATCTTTTTGTTCTACACCATCTTTCCTTTTCGGATAAAGTGCCACTTGTTCAACAGGCAATTCTGAAAAGGCTTTAGTGAAAATGGCATTTGTGGCGTTCACAATATCGGGTCGGCTACGCCAAGAGTCTTTCAAAATGTCCTCATTTTTGATACCGATATGGGCAATAATGGCGTGCATCAAACGGGGTTCTGCTCCTCTGAAACCATAAATGCTTTGTTTAGGGTCACCTACCCAGATAGAATGTTTGGCTATTTTCGATAATTTCAAAAAAATATCTAATTGTATGGGGCTTGTGTCTTGAAATTCATCTACCATGAGCAAATCCAATTCGTCTTGTAAAACGGCAGATACTGAGGGGTCTTGTAAAAGGTGACGAACGAGGACTTCCATATCGGTATAGTCAATCAAGCCGCGTTGTTTTTTAAATTTGTCGTATTCAGCAATAGCTTCTATCGCTATATCAAACATTTTATAAATAAAATCTCGGATATTGTCTTGAAAATCGGGAAATTGGGTATGTAATTTTGAAAAATCTACCAATTCCTGTATAGCTGCTTTGCTTTTCGCACCCACTTTTATTTTACCAATTTTCACCCATTGATGCCAGTGTAGTAATTCCCTTTGGCGGAGTTCATTGCGAATTACTTTCAATTCGCCTATGCCCTCGCTTGTAACTTTGGTTTCATCGGTGCCACCTTCAAGATTTTCAAGAGCTTGATTGAGTAATTCCCCCAATTTTTCATAATGGGCTATCGTACTTGTAAGCGGCTCGCCTATGAATTCTTTGAAAGTCTCGAAAGAACGGACTTTGCTGTGTTCTAATACGGCTTTTGAAAAAGCATTGGCTCGTGCCACATCCGTCAATTGATGCACATCTCGACGCCAATCGTAGTTGCCGCTTTTTTTAGTCAAACCAAGTTTGTCGCACAGGCTATTCATGCTTTCAACCCGTTCGTAGGTCAAAATTTGAGACAAAGACTGATTGAAAAAAAGCTGACTGTCTTCATCGGCAATTATATCGACTTGTGGTGAAACACCTGCTTCAAAGGCAAATCGTTTCAGCAATTTTACACCCAAACCATGCACAGTACCAATGAGGGCATTAGACAAGTCATTAGCTTGTTCTGTCAAGCCTTCTTCAAGCAGTTTAGTACGGACACGTTCTTGCAATTCTGCAGCCGCTTTTGACGTAAAAGTGGTAGCAATAATGCCACTTGCCCGCGTTCCTGTGCGGAGGAGGGCAACCATTTCTTGCGTCAAACGGTAGGTTTTACCGCTACCAGCTCCTGCTGATATGATTTTCACAGCGTTTAAGGATTTTGAATTCATCGCTGCGAAGATACTATTTTTTGTAAAATACTGAGGGGGTATTGTAAAACTTTTCGTGTTAGTTGATTAACAAATTGATTTAATCATTTAGAATTACCGCATAATCAAAAACGTTTTCATACTTGCTCGCCTGCCTTTTGCTTCAATCCGCATAAAATATGACCCATCACCCATCCCTTCTAAAGACATTCTCACGGGCTTGTCGGATGCAGAGTCTATATGCAGTTGTTTTAAAATATGACCTGTTACATCTGTAATTGTTATATCCACAGCCCGATTAATGACTTTCTCCAAATCAATATCTATGTACTCATTCGCAGGATTTGGGAAAAGCATATAATCATTGAGGTGACTGAAATCAAGGGTTATCACTTCTGAATATTGCGGCGATTTTGCGCCATCCGTAAAAAGAGCAACACGGTAAAAATTTTCATCTTCTTGAGGTTCAGTATCTATAACAGTGTAAGATTGGTAGCCGTTTGCATGCCCATTCTGAGCATTAACAGTTTCAAATTTTTCAAAAGACAATTTATCAGGGTTGAGTTTTTCAACAACAAAATAATCTTTATTCTGATTAACATTGCTAAACCATGTAATAACGCCTTTTTTACCATCCCGATAACCTCGAACAGCTAAAAAATCTGGGCTTGTTAAAGCAGCAACGCCCGTAGGACATACCACTTCATCAACTTTCCATTGCTGTTCAAAGGAACCATTCGGGGTGTTTTGTACAAGCTGTGCACCATTGGCGGTGGAGGCGTTTAACACTGCTAAAGCTAAATTGGAATGTTTTACAGCAATTTTGTAATACCCATCCGTATTTTTTATGAAATTCCAGCGTTGATTGTTGCCTTCATTCCAATCCCATTGAACGACAGGGGCATTGGGATTGAGGGCATCCCCATACACATCAGCCACAAAACCACTGTTGGTATTTAACATTCTATAGGACCCATCGCCATTGGTCTGTAATTTCCATAACTGATGTTTTTGCCCTGCTATTAGAGTCCCTTGTTGCAAATTAGCCCCTTCTACCAAAGAAGCACCTGCTACCTGCATGACGTTATTGCTATTTCTTGAAGTCAATTTATAGCATTTGAGGGCGTCAAAAACAGCAGCGTCGGCAGGGCAAGTGGCTTCAGCTACTGCCCATTGTTGAGCAGTGGTCGTATTGGGTGTATTCTGAACCAGTTGAGTGCCATCAGCGGTGGAATTATTGGGTACTTCTAAAGCTAAATTAGAATGTTTTGCAACTATTTTATAATATCCCGCAGTATTTAGAGTGAAAACCCAGCGTTGATTGTTGCCCTCATTCCAATCCCATTGACCGATGGGAGAGCCAGCAGTGAGCGCATCATTAAAAACATCTGCTACTTTCCCACTGTTGAGATTCATCATTCGATAAGTACCATCATTATTGGTTTGCAATTTCCAAAACTGATGTTCTTGCCCATCTATAAAAGTGCCTTGTTGTATATTTGCCCCTGATACCAAAGAAGCCCCTGCTACTTCCATCACTTTGTTGCTAAGCCTTGAAGTTAATTTGTAGCATTTATTAGGGTCAAAAATAGGGGCATCCACAGGGCAAGTGGTTTCTGCTACTGTCCATTGTTGGGAAGTCGTCGTATTTGACGTTGTCTGTACAAGCTGCGTTCCATCCACAGTGGAATTATTGGGTATTGCTAAAGCTAAATTGGAATGTTTCGCAGTGATTTTGTAATACCCTGCATTATTTCGGTTGAAAAACCAGCGTTGATTGGTGGCTGTGTTCCAATTCCATTGACCGACGGGAGAGCCAGCAGTGAGCGCATCATTAAAAACATCTGCTACTTTCCCACTGTTAAGATTCGTTATTCTATAAGAGGCATCACCATTAACGTATAATTTCCACAACTGATGTTTTTGACCCTCTATAAAAGTGCCTTGTTGTATATTAGCTCCCGCTATCACAGACGCATCTGCAACTTCCACCACTTTGTTGTTGAAGCGTGAGGTCAATTTATAACATTTAAGGGAATCAAAATTCCCAACAGTGGAGGCAACTGAACAAGCATTGAAAAAAACGACACTGGATATTGCTCCCGGTTCTGTCCACAATAACCTTGCGGTAGCCAGCCCTGTCTTTTCATAATATTCCATTTTTATAGGAATATTTTGCCCTGCTGTCAAATTTATGGTGGTTGTATATGTGACTGCGGCTGTTTGGTCAATCCATTTATTAATAATTTGGGTATTATTGACCCACAAGCGAACACCATCATCTGCTATCACTGTGAATGTGTAAGTGCCTGATACCGTAGGAAATAGACTTCCTTCCCAACGCACAGAAAAATTATCAGGATTAATACCTTTCACGGGCGCATTGGCTGCCCAAAGGTAATTGAGAGTAGATTCGGCACGCACGACAGTAGGCGTGCCAGTTAAATTGACATTATTAAAATACGATCCTTTTAAGCAGCCTAATTCTCGAGGAGTAGCAGAGGTTTCTATGCCCCCTGTCCATGCTGTTCCTTTGCGGGTAAAAACACGGAAATAATAAAGGTCACCTATAAATAAATTTGTGACTGTAACGGCAGCTCCCACGCCTTTATAAACAACTTTTCCACCTTCAAAATCTGAACCATTCCCAATGAAACTTGCATTGGCTGTATAAGTTGAGCCTAAAGGGCTGGTTGAAAAACCTGCACCTTGTTTGGCAACCACCATGACTTCATCAAAAACGACGGTAGGATTTGTCCAAGTCAAGCGCACAGAATTTTGTAAAGGAATTGCACGAAGGTTTTTAACAGCTAAACTGGCAGAAGCACAATCTGGAAATATTTTAACCGAATCTTTTGCACTCAAACCTGCATTGTCTGTTACAGTGAGTTCAATGAGGTAATTATATGTCTCTCCATTGCAACCAACAGGTGAAATAACAACCGTTGGCGTGGGTTGGTAGATTAAAGGTTCTCGGTGTTCGTGATTATTATGGCGCAAAGTAACTTGCCAAGCATATTGCATACCCGTTGGGTCAGTATCCGTTACGGTAGATCTTAAAACATAATTCGTGGCTTGTGCTAAAGTATATTTAGCATTATTAACGGGATTGGTGATTTTTACTGTTGGGGCAGTATTATTTACAGAAATAATCATGGTTTTTGAATCCATCAAACCTTGATTGTCTTTAACTGTCAAAGTCACTGTGAAACCTTTAGAGCCAGTGGCTGTAAATGTATGGGAAGGATTAGCAGCCGTAGAATGAGCTGTGCCATCGCCAAAATCCCAGTCATAGGTTATAGGATTGCCATCAGGGTCATTTGAGCCAACACTGCTAAAAGTAACGACCAAAGGGGATACGCCACTATTTTTATTGGCAGACATAACGGCAATAGGTGGGTTATTGCCCGTGCCATATCTGATTCTTTGAATGTCGCCTGTATTGATATTGACATAAAAAATAGATTGATCTAACGGACAATATTCTACATCTACTATACCCTTACCATGCCCCGGAGGGGCAAAATTGCGTACCGTATGAATTTGATGGTCTATATCATTATCATGTAAAACCGCTGCTTTAATCCAATTTGCCCCATAATCGGCGAAAAAATAGACATTCTGATAGGCCGCAGGGAAAACAGTACCTGTATAATACGTGCCGCTTGTTGACGCATTCCCCCTAAAAGGCGTTCCTGTTACAAGGGCGCCTGTTGTGCCTATTGTTTTAGCAACCAAAGAACCCGTACTGAAATCGGGATACCGCGTTATATCTTGCTCATGTGCCCAATCTAAAGCGGGTGGAAAATGCGTATAGCGCCGTTGAGCGGGTATTGGGTCAATGTTTAAAGAACTGGCTTGGTTCAAAAGACTTATAAAAGTAGGATTACCCGCTTCTTCTAAATTAAGCGTATTGTCATAATAACCACCATTTAGTTGCAAACCCTCATACACGGGCCATCCACAGTTTAATCCGCCTTTTTCAAGTATTTGGATTTCTTCCCACAAACCCCATTGCACATCACCCACAAGGAGGGTTCCCGGATTTCCATTAGCAGCGTTTGTACTGCCTGTACCCGTTTTAAAGCACATTCTGTACGGATTACGAAACCCCAAAGCCCAAACACGCGATTGGGCAGAACGCGGAGTGGCTGTGTTATAATAAGGATTGCTGGGAATACCATTGCCCGTATTGGGATCCATCCGAAGCACTTTGCCACAAAAAGAATTAATCAACTGAGCGCGGAATGCCCCGACATTTTCTGTCGTGCGCATAATCCCATCGTTAATGGCTTGCTGAAAATAAGTATCAGGGAAACTACCCACATCCACAGCATTAAAACTGGCATTATCACCTGTTGAAACGAGTAGCGTGCCATCCGCTCCAAAAACAATTTGACCACCGCCATGACTTTCGTGTGTCAAAGGAACACCTGTACTTTTGGTTTCACCCAATAATACTGTGCGGCTTGTATTGTCTGCAACCAATGTTCCGCCAATATTATTCAATTTATAGCGGGTAAGACGACTGATAGTAGCGTTAAAATACTCGTCCGTAGTGCTGCTATACTGAGGGGTGCCAAATTTGAGTAAATGATGCCTATCCACTTGATAATAAAGATAAATCAAGCCATTCACATCAAAATTAGGGTCGAGAGCAAGGCTTTGTAAGCCGAAATCGCGCCAATTACCCACTTCAGGGCTTATATCCAAAACGGGTGTCGCTTGTTTTACATAAGCGGTGCCATTCCAATTAGACAGCCATAAAGTACCTTGTTTTTCCCAAACGAACATTCTGAGTCCGTTTTTTGAAAAAATGACGCCCATGGGTGTAGTATAACCGCTTTGAATTTTAACATCAATGAAACCTATTGGTAATTGAGCATGAAGCGATTGGGCAAAAATAAAAAGGAAATAAACGACGAAAGCCCGTCTTAACTGACGCAGGGAGGTTAAAATGTTGTTCATTAGATATAAGTTTTAGTTTAATAAATAGGAATCCCTTCAATTTTATCAAGTATAATATCAAAAAAGCAGTTAAAATTAAGGTTTAATGACAGACTTTTGTTAGATTAAATTAGTTTATTCCGAAAATTATACCTTTCAGTGTAGAAAATACTTATTGAGGTTTTATTATGTCTTATAAATAATTGATAAGGAATCTTACACTTTACGTAACTTTGGTACTAAATATTAAATCCTTTTTATGAATTGGTTCTTAGTTTTCATCGGGGGTGGTTTTGGAAGTCTTGTACGCTATTGCCTCTCTATTGTCTTAAAAAATGCAGCTTGGGCATTTCCTATGGCAACTTTATTTTCAAATGTTGCCGCCAGTTTTATCATTGGTGTTTTGACTGGTTTGAGTTTAAAAAACGTACTGAGCGAAGAATATAAATGGCTATTAGCAACAGGATTTTGTGGCGGTTTCAGCACTTTTTCAACGTTTTCAAATGAAACGGTGCAGTTATGTCAAAATGGATATAGCTTTACAGCTATACTTAATATTTTCATAAGTGTTATTCTCTGCCTTGCTGCCACTGTTTTAGGATTAAAATTAAGTCTTTGAAATCCATTAAAATTTACCATGTCTTCTATCTTACTGAAAAATATAAAACAACTTATCGGAATTTCTAAAAAGCTAAAACTGAAAGGCTCTGATATGTCGCAATTGCAGAGCCTTGAAAATGCTTATTTACTCATTGAAAATCAACGCATTATAGATTTTGGTGAAATGAAAAATTGCCCTGAGCGAGCCGATGAAACTATAAACTGTACAGGGCGTTTGGTGCTACCCGCTTGGTGTGATAGCCACACGCATCTTGTTTTTGCAGCCTCTCGTGAGGAAGAATTTGTAATGAGAATAAAAGGTGCAACCTATCAAGAAATTGCTGAACAGGGTGGCGGCATCCTCAACTCAGCCCACCGTTTGCAAGCGCTCGATGAAAATGAATTGTATGAAAACAGTCTTGAACGCCTCGCTGAAGCTCGAAAAATGGGAACCAGAGCCATCGAAATCAAAAGCGGTTATGGTTTGACTGTGGAAAGCGAGTTGAAAATACTGCGGGTCGTTCGCCGTTTGAAAGAGCAATCAGATATGCTTATCAAAGCCACTTTTTTAGGCGCGCATGCCGTGCCTTTGACCTATCGCGATAATCGAAAAGGATATATTGACTTGATTATAAAGGACATGTTGCCTAAAATAGCCGATGAAGGATTAGCCGATTTTATAGATGTTTTTTGTGAAAAACTCGCTTTTTCAACTGATGAAACAGCCAAAATATTGGAAGCTGGCGCTAAATATGGTTTAAAACCCAAAATTCATACGAATCAATTTAACTCTATGGGCGGCATTGAAACGGCTATTCGACACAAGGCGGTGTCCGTTGATCACTTGGAAGTTTTGAATAAAAAAGAGATAAAGGCGCTGAAAAAATCGGATACTATGGCAACTCTGCTTCCCACAGCTCCTTTTTTTTTGAATGATAAACACACGCCGCCTGCCCGTACGCTCTTAGAAAATGACATTGCAGTTGCCTTAGCCACAGATTTTAACCCCGGCACCTCCCCCTCAGTATCCATGCCTTTTGTGCTGTCTTTAGCGTGTATCCGCTTGCGCATGACCCCAGAAGAAGCGATTAATGCGATGACTATAAATGGCGCTGCTGCGATGGAATTGTCGGACAAGGTGGGGAGTATAGCGAAAGGGAAATTGGCGCATTTGATTGTGACAAAACCTGTTTCCTCCTTGTCGTATTTGCCATACTCTTTTACAGAAAATTGGATCGAAAGGGTAATATAATTGAACAAAGATTTAGGGTAAGTTTTTTGATAAAATTGATTAAGTTTTGAATTTTTTTGCAAAAAAAATCAAAACTCAATCAAATTTTATCAAAAAACTTACCCTAAAACTACGCACCATCAAAGCATTTTAATCGTGCCACTCAGTCACATAAGCCATCAAAACCTCATCCATATACCGATTTTCACTCTTCAAATGCGTATATTGTCTTAAAACACCTTCTTTTTGAAAACCCACTTTTTCATACAAGTGCATCGCTTTTTCATTGATGGTTGCCGTACTCAGCTCTATTCTTCTAAAACCTAATGTCAAACTGAAAGCGATAATTTCTTGCATCATCAAGACACCAAAACCCTTGCCTGCCCTGTGTGGATGAATTGCCACGCCGCCTAAATAAGCAATATGTGAAGAGCGATAAGTTAAAGGCACTAACTTAAACATGCCTATTTTTTCACCTTTTATTTCAAAAACATATAGGACATTTCTATTTAATAAATCCTCAAAAATCGGCGCAAAATCGGCTTCATCCGTCATTTCATATAATAGAAAGGGGTTAATTTGTGGGTGAAAATACAACCCTTTAATAAAATCGTAATCGTCAGCGTGAGCTTGTCGTACCATGTTTGTTAAAATATTTGTAGCGGCAAATTTATTCGACCTGTGCGATTAAATGACTAACTACGCCTTTTAAGGCGTAGGGCGAAATGCTAAACCTACTTCTGGCTTTAGCCGTGCATCTTTTCATCTCGAAAAAGTGACTGGCTAAAGCCGTAAATACTTTTAACATCTTGCCCTACGCCTTAAAAGGCGTAGTTAGTCATCTTAATCGCGCAGGTCGAATTTATTCGCCAAAAGTGCGTTCGGCGAATAAATTCGCCGCTACAGGCGGTTATAAAAATTTGTAAACTTTTCCTTCCCCTGCTTTCATCCGTTTCATAAAAAGCGTGGCATCATTTTTTTGCAATTGAAAATCAATTTTCGCCTTTGTATCGTCTGTTGAAAATACAAGTCTTAAATTCACAAAAAGACGTTCTCCCATATCAAAAGCGGGTAATGGAATGATAGTGCTATTAATGGCTTCATCTATATTCAAATTGGCGATAAAGAGATACGAGGCGCAATACCACGCTATTAAATGGTTAGTATTTTCACCATTAGGCAACATAAGCCATTGACAATCAGCATTTTGTATGTCTTTATCAATTTTACCTAAAAAGGCTTTTATTTTATGCAAGCGTTCAAAAAGTGTCTTGTTTTCACCCCAAATATAGTTGCCTTTGGTGGCTTTTTCACCATTTTCTAAGTGAAAAACGTAGAGTTTAGTATAATGCTCATTGGGTGCAGGTGTAGGATGTGTGTCCCTTTGCTCGAAACCCAAAGCCATATAGCTGGGCATTTCAGAGAGAAATAGCGCAATAAAATACCGAATTTCATTGCCTTTCAAGTAAAATTCATCAAAACGGGGGTCGTCTTTATCACCTGTCATAATGGTGAAATTAGGGGCAACTTGACGGCTATGCAAAATAGTGAGATAACGGTGAAACTCTGTTAAAAAACGTTTTGACCCTACGACTATGCTTTGCAAATCGCCTAAAGTGGAATCCGCTGCGGCTTGTTCAAGATGCTCAATTTCATCGCCATACGCCATTTCACCCGCAGGCGCAAGGAACGTTTCAGCATAATTGCCAAAATAAGGGACGTTTTTTTGAATATACTTTTTGATATAGCCCAATATGTCGTAATAATTAGGGGTTTCAGAGGGAACACCTTTGGCGCGCATTTGCACATGCGCCATATCGCCCCGCATGAAATCGAAATTATAGATAGATTGTATATCCGCATAATGTTGGGCGGCATATTCCCAAGCAGCGACAATAGGTTTTTCAAAATCTATTGCCCAATTGGCATTATTATCCTTGTTTTCATAGAGTTTATAGCGGGTGAGTGGACCAAAAACACGGCTAAATTTTTCGGGCTTCGTGATTTTATAATCACGCCATCTGCGCCCTGCCTCATCTATAATTTCCCCCCCCTCAGTATCTACGGCAATTCCTCGATAGGGAGGTCCCATAGTGGCGGGAACGGTTTCAAAATGATTTTCATACAACCATTCCATGATTTCGATGCGCCTATTCAAACGTGTTTTGTATGCATTAGGCTCGCCAAACAGGATTTTCAAACGCTCGTTTTCTGGAAAATCTTTTGAAAAAAAGTGCTCTTTTTCAAATTTTACTGCTCCGTATGAGTCCATTTGGAAAGGAGGGGTATTCTCTAAAAATTGGACAATTAAATCTTGTACTGTTTCATGCAAGTTATTTTCATGCCTAACAATTTGATTATCAATGCGTTGTAGCCATTCAAAATATTGTGGATTAGCAATGACTTGTTCTGAAAAACGGTCAGTATGCGGTATCACGTCCATACCCACCGTTTTACCCAAACCGTGTAAAATATTGATAACGACTTTCAACTGCTTTTCAACGGTGTCCAAATGCGGCATGGCTTGACGCAGTTCTTCACTGAAAAATTCGGGATTGATTTGCCAACTGCTCATGCCGTAAAGACTTGCCACAACGCCCGGTTCCCAAATCGGTAACAAATGAATAGCTTGTTGCGCTTCGGGTAGGGTGAAAGCATATTTCACGACATTCCAAAAAGACTGGATGGTGCGCACGTTGACGCCCACCATGTTGCAGCGTTTGAGCCAATTGCCATCGTTCAAACTAAGTTGTGCAAGGGGGCTTTCAATGGTTTTTTCAATATTGAAAGCTGTATAATAATGTGCCCCTAATTTTTTTTCAAGCAGATAAAGCACTTGCACCGTTGGCATTTTTACAGCATCGGAAGGCATCAAATCGGGAATAAACGAGTATTCGTTGTTGATATAGGCATTTATTTGAGGTTGGGATACATAAGGGTTATTGTCTGTTGTCATATAATTTTTTATTTTGAAATAACGTAACACGGACTTCAGTCCAATGCCATTAAGCTAAAGATTAATTGTTAAATTTATTCGGGGTTTTATGTAGAGACGTTGCCCTGCAACGTCTTAGTTGTGGACAAATTTGCCTAACCCTAAGTCGTTGCAGGGCAACGTCTCTACGTAAACGGCGGTTAAAATTCCTTAGCTTAATGGCATTGGACTGAAGTCCGTGCTACGGCTAAGCACTTACTTTATTTTTATAAAACGGACAGCACAAAATACAGTTTCATTTTAGTACATTTGCAGCGTTTTTTAATAGAAATTTCACAAATAACCCATTTTTTAATGAAATTAGGTAATTGGCTCAAAGCTGTTGGATTGCTGAAATGCCCCCGTTGCCTTAAAGGCGATTTGTTTATAACAGGCACATTCTCTTTCAACAAGTCATTTGAAATGCACGAGAAATGTTCTCATTGTGGGCAAAAATACACATTAGAAGCAGGGTTTTACTATGGCGCTATGTTTATTTCGTATATTATTACGGCTTTCACCATGTTTGGCGTATTTGGGATTATGAAATTTTTATTTAAACTGCCTGTTATGACGTCTTTCATCATGGCTATGGCTTTTATTTTTGCGCTGTTTGTCTGGTTTTTTAGAGTTTCGAGAGCTGTATGGTTGAGCTTTTTTGTAGAGTATGATGAAAAATTTGTATAATTATCACCCAATATTTATTTCAAAATGTACAAAAAGAAAATTAAATCTGCGCTGATTTCCGTTTTTTATAAAGACGGTTTGGATGCTATTGTGCGGGAACTGGACCGTTTGAAAGTGAAAATTTACTCCACAGGCGGTACGCAAACGTTTATTGAAAGCCTTGGCGTAAAATGCGAAGCGGTTGAAGATTTGACCACCTATCCTTCTATTTTAGACGGGCGGGTGAAAACTTTGCATCCGAAAGTCTTTGGTGGTATTTTGGCACGGCGTGAAGAAAGCCACACAGCGCAGTTGGAAAAGTTCGATATTCCTGAAATTGACCTCGTTATTGTGGATTTGTACCCCTTTGAGGAAACAACGGCGCAAACTAAAAATGAAGAAGATATTATTGAAAAAATAGATATTGGTGGCATATCTTTGATACGGGCGGCGGCTAAAAATTTTCAAGACGTGGTAGTTGTGCCGAGTCGCAATGAATATGCGTATTTTTTGAAATTGCTACAAGAGAAAAACGGTTTTACGGAAATGGGCGAGCGCAAACTTTTGGCGCAAAGAGCTTTTAATGTGTCGAGTCATTACGATTCTGCCATTTTCAATTGGTTTACAAGTACCCCCTCAGTAGATAATGCTGAAATTATAGGTTTACCTCAAACGCCTGTTTTCAAGCAATCGTTTCAAAACAGCGAGCCTTTGCGCTATGGTGAAAACCCGCATCAAGCGGCAGCTTTTTTCGGTAATTTAGGTGAAATATTTGAAACGTTGAATGGTAAAGCCTTGAGTTACAATAACTTAGTGGATGTGGATGCGGCTGTGCGTTTGATGCGCGAGTTTAGAAATGACCTCCCTACCTTTGCCATTTTGAAACACACCAATGCTTGTGGTGTTGCCACTAAAAAAACAATTTTAGAAGCATGGAAAGCGGCTTTGGCGTCTGACCCTATTTCTGCTTTCGGTGGCATTTTGATTTGCAATAAAAAAGTGGATGCGGCTACAGCTGAGGAAATCAATAAACTGTTTTATGAAGTGTTGATTGCACCTGAATATGCACCCGATGCGCTTGAAATACTGAGGGGTAAAAAACAACGTATTTTATTGAAAATCAAGGACTTCTATCAAAATACAAAAGTTTTTAAAACCCTTCTAAACGGCGTTATTCAACAAGATGCAGATTTGAAAACGGAGGTTGCCTCAGGTTTGAAATTTGTGACCACAAAACGCCCAACGGAACGTGAAATAGAAGATTTGTTGTATGCCAATATTTGCGTGAAACATTTGAAATCTAACGGGATTGC